>CALAUL010000096.1 GCA_937892255.1 uncultured Bacteroidales bacterium
TTCAGAAGTATTTGCTTACAAATCAGTGTTATACAAAGTATACGTATACGATTACTGCGAACGTAGACCCGTTGTTGAAAACGGAGTGGTCGCAAGATATGCCGTACAATGACAAAGTAGCAAAACGATATAAAGAAAAAAACGGGTGTTCCTTATTTGATGCGTATAACGTCCCTGTCGGTTGCGTACCTGTAGCTGTGGCGCAAATCATGGCATATTGGCAATATCCAAATTCCATACAAGGGTATGACGGCACTATCAATTTGAATTGGCAGAAGATAAAAGATGTGCGAACGTTGTTAAGTTATAACGATTATAGTATTTGTGAACAAATTAAATACTTATTATCTTATGTTGGAGAGGGAATGAATGTTTCCTATGCTATGAACGCTAGTAGTACAACATTATCTAAAGCTCAAAAATATTTAAATAAATTGGGCTATAAAACAAGTATTGAAAATTACTCTTACGAAAGAGTTGTTTCATATTTGAAAGAAAAACATCCTGTATGTGTCAGTGGGCTTGATGCAAAGACCGACACAGCACATGCCTGGACTGCTGATGGATATATAGAGAACACAGTACGCAGACAAGATGATTTGACGTATGTTGTGATAACGTCAAACACGGTAAATTATGGAGAACCTCCATTGTTTGTAAAAGAGACGGTTGTGTCAACTCAAAATGCTAAATATTTGCATATTAATTGGGGTTGGGGTGTAGAAGAAGATGCAGGTGATTTGTACGACTTAAAAAAAGGGTGTAATGGATATTATTTGAAAGACGTATTTAGAGTGTCTGACAGATATGTGAGAGACCCTAATAATTCTGCTAAGCTTAATATAGAAAGGAATACCAAGAATAAGAACTACTCCGAAAAATTACAAATACTAAATATTTACAGATAACACTTACAGCTATGAGAACAAAACTATTATTCATTGCATTCATCGCATCGTATGTCTTCTTTTCATGTAGCAACGATGACGATGGAGAATTTGAGCCGTCAAGTGATATATACATTACAGAAGAAGGAGACACTATATATTACGATTCAGTGCCCTACTTTGGTACGAGAATTATTCCTATCAATAAGTGTATTATCAATTATTTGCGACCGCCACAAGAAGCATTATGTTTGGTCTATAAAAAAACATTTTGTATGATGTTTGGTGTTGGCATTGGAGTTAGAGGAGGTGTCCTTCCAGATGAAGATGCAATAACATTGAAATATAAATATATAGACGAAAAAGACATCTTTGAGGGAGAAGAAGGTTATGATGAATATTCAAAATTTTATGGAGATACAACATTTTGTGGCACTTACAATGTAGATTTTTCTTCCTATCCTGTTTTTGGTGGGGCGGTTTTTCGTTTCCCATTGGAAGGTTTAGAGGTGACAGCACTTACAGACTACAATGAAAATCATCCTGCTAATTCATCTTTGCATGATATAGCTGTAATGAGATATACGGATATGGTAGATTATATCAAAAATGGCTACATTTTTGCAACTCCAGTTTATACAGATGTTTTTTGGGGGAAACGGAGACCAGATGAGATATCTAAGGAGAATCCAATAAAGCTCCTTTCAATCGCTAATGGAAGTGGTTTTATTGAAATGTTAGAGAAACCGACACCAGGCAAACATGCTGTTCAAGTGAAACTTACATTCGGCGCAGACCCTGTATCGGGTGAGACTGTTGATCCTATCGTGTTGGAATGCGAGTTTGAATACACTTTGGAAGAAGAGTAACATTTAATATGTCGGACGTATACGTAAAAGACTCTCACAATCCTGCTAAATTAATAATGAGTGACATTGATAATGAAGATGATGCAGACTATAATAAGGAGATGAAGATATTAAATGTTTACAGATAAAACACTTACAACTATGAGAACAAAACTTATATTATTCGCATTCATTGCATCGTTGGTTTGCTTTTCATGTAGCAACGATGAAGACGGTGAGCTTGGACCGTCAAATGACCCTTCGTCAAACGGTGTAGATACAACGTCTCAGGAACTACCGATAGACGGAACTATCTTTTTGCCGGTGGAAAACTGCATTATGGATTATGTTCTTCCAACACAAGAGTTGTTATCAATAAGTGATTATAGTGCAATGGACGTGTTGTGTTTTGTAATAGTTTCAAAATACAATTCTGAATACTATATATCGAAGAAAAAAGTCAAAGACCCTGATTTTACCTTAGTTCAGGATGAAGATGGTCTTTGCCACATTGAATTTAATAATTTGGATGAAATTTTTGAGAATGAAGAGGGATATATGGAATATGCAGAATTTTATGGTGACACTGCTTTAAATTGTTCTGTCGGTATGGGGCTCGTGGGAGAAGTCTTTCGTATGCCGTTAGAAGGAGTAGAGATAACAGCTCTTACTGATTACAATGATAACTATCCGGCAAATTCATCAATAAGTGAAATTGCGGAAATGGGCTATGTGGATATGGTTAACTATATTCAAGATGGTTGTAGAGATGATACATTGCGTCGGATAAATCCAAATGAGATATCAAAGGAGAATCCAATAAGACTTCTTTCGATAAACAGTGAAAGTGGTTGTTTTTATATATCAGAGAAACCGACACCCGGCAAACATACTATTCAGTTAACACTTACATTCGGTGCAGACCCTGTATCGGGTGAGACTGTTGAACCTATCGTGTTGGAGCATGAATTTGAATACGTCGAGTACGTAGAAGAGTAATTTGCGGATAAAGAAAAGAAAATAAAAAAGGCATTTTCCCCTATGGGAAATGCCTTTTTTTGATGTTGCGGATATGTGGCATCTTGCAAATGTCGAGTTTATGATAAGTGGAACGAGTGCGAGACGGGGAATTTGTCTCTCGCTTTTTTGCAAGACCTTTGCAAAGGGTTTGCAGAGGCACTGCAAAGGGTTTGCAATGGTACGAGTTTTTTGGAGGAGCGCACAATTGAAAACTATCTCTCGTATTGTCGATGGTGTTTAAACGCCGTTTGAATGGTGTTTAAACGGCGTTTGAATGGTGTTTAAACGCTTTTTAAAGAAGGTCAATCTGTTGTTATTTATGAAAGCGACAGGAAGCGAGAAAAAAAGCGCATGTATTGGTAAAAGGTTCGAAAAAAACTAACTTTGCCAATCATGATAAATACAAGCATACTATATAGTCTGCCGATAAAAAGTAAGGAGACTAAAGAGCCTATTGTGATGGCAGTGAAGTGCAGAGTGAAAACCATGCTGAGCGGTTTGTTCGTTGCACTATTTGTCGTGAGTTGTGGCACGACACGAGAGCCGGAGAGTGGGCAACAGGTGTCGGTGAGTATTCCGGCAATGGCATATTTTGTAGAACGTCTGACGCCTGACAGCATCGAGGTAAATGTCATGGTGCCACAGTCGGTGGGACATTCGGATTATACACTCCGCCCGTCGCAGTTGACGTTGTTGACACATTCAAGGGCATATTTCGCACTTGGAAATTTGGACTTCGAGTTGTCGTGGCGTGAGAAGATGCTGTCTGTGGCAACCAACATGCAATGGTGCGATATGAGTAGTGGAGTACAACTTATCAATGGCGGGTGCAACCACTCGCATCAGTGCGAGCATCATCATGCTACGGACCCTCACTATTGGCTTTCTCCTAAGCAGGTGCGACATATCATAAATAATATGGCATCGGTCCTTGTCGACTTGAATATATCTTCTCAGCAATACACCGATTCGGCAAAGAATGTCCTGCTGTCCGAAGTTGACGTTTGGAACAGTCGTTTTGATAGCCTCGCTTCTAATGGCAAGAATCTCTCTTTTATGATATATCACCCTTCGCTTAGTTACCTCGCTCGAGACTATGGCATGACACAGTACGAGATAGAGAAAGAGGGCAATGCTCCAACTCCTAAAAGCATGATAGAGGAAATAGAGAAATCAGTGGCAGATAGCGTCGGGATAGTCTTTGTTCAACAAGGCTATGACATTCAAAAAGCAGAAAGTGCCGCTCAAGAGATAGGAGCCGAAGTGATAGAAATAGCTCCGGACGGATATGATTGGAATGCAACAATGACAACGTTATACAACGCACTAAAAAATGATAAGACCAACGCTTGTTCGACTCGATAATGTGACGGCAGGTTATGAAGGTAAAGCCGTGGTGCACGACATCAATCTCGATGTTGGCAAAAATGATATTCTCGCACTTATAGGTCCCAACGGCGGAGGCAAGACAACGATAGTGCGTCTATTGCTCGGAATCATAAAGCCTATGTCGGGGAAGGTTGTGCGCATGTCGGATATACAAGTGGGTTATCTGCCACAGGTCAATGACATCGACGTAGCATTCCCTATTTCGGTCTTCGATGTTGTTATGTCGGGACAGAGCAAAGGCAATAGGTTGTTCCCAAGTCGGGAAGAAAAGAATCGGGTGAACATGTTGTTGGATTTTGCCCAATTGTCACATCTTAACAACAAGCCAATAGGCGAGCTTTCGGGCGGACAGCGTCAACGAGTAATGCTCTGTCGCGCCATAATGGGGAAGCCACAGCTGTTGGTGCTTGATGAGCCCGTGACCTACATGGATAAGATGGCAGAGACAAACCTCTATAAGCTATTGCCTGAGTTGTCAAAAGAGATGGCAATAGTATTGGTGTCGCATGACATAGGCACAATATCGAGTGTTGTGAAGACGATAGCTTGCGTAAATAAGACATTGCATTATCATGATACAAACAAGATATCGTCGGAGATGCTTGGAGTATACGAGTGTCCGGTAGAGATACTCACGCACGGAGTCGTTCCACATAGAGTATTAGGTCAGCATGGAGATATTTGAATATACGTTTGTTAGTAATGCGGTGATACTCATGTTGTTGCTATCGGCAGTGGCAGGCATAGTGGGTTCGTATATTGTTGTGCGTCGAATGGTCTTTGTTTCAGGAGGCGTGACACATGCGAGTTTTGGTGGAATAGGTATGGCCTATTATTTCGGAGTGTCGCCACTTGTCGGGGCATTGGTCTTTGCCGTTGCAACGGCGTTGGGAATAGAACTGCTCGGACAGCGTGGCAAGGTGCGCGAAGACAGTGCCATAGCCATGTTGTGGAGCTTGGGTATGTCGATAGGCGTTATCTTCATGTTCCTTACGCCCGGATATACATCTAACCTGATGGGCTTTATGTTTGGCGACGTGTTGGCCGTGAGTCATGACGATATTTATGCCATGTTGGCTATGGCTCTGCTGACAATAGCGGTAGCTGTGGTATTCTACAGACCTATGATGTATGTGGCATTTTCACCATCGTTTGCGAAGTTGATGAATTGGAATGTCCGTCTGATAAGCTTGTCGATGTCGGTCATGGTGGCCGTGGCGATAGTCTTGGCAATAAAAGCTGTCGGGATAATTCTCGTCTTGTCGCTCTTCACCATACCGCAGACGATAGCAAACATATATGTAAAGAGTTTCGGCAGAATGATGGTAATTTCGGTCGTAATTGCTATATTAGCAAACTCTGTCGGACTATTGACAGCTTTCGTTTTCGATTTGCCTGTCGGAGCCGTCGTTACAGCTTTGCTCTCCGGAGTGTTGCTCGTGGTAAAGATTTTCAAATAAGATAGAAACGAATAAACAAAACAATAAATATATAAAAAGATGAATTTTAGAAAATTATCAACATTGACAGTTGCATTGATGACGCTCGTAAGTGTCAACGCACAGAATTTAATCCCACTTCCAAAGGATTCTGCAGTAGTATATGGAGTCTTGCCAAACGGTCTGACGTACTATATCAGACACAACGAATATCCCGAAGACAGAGCATGCTTCTATATTGCACAAAAGGTTGGAGCTACGCTTGAAGAGGACAACCAAAACGGTCTGGCGCATTTCCTTGAACACATGGCTTTTAACGGCACAAAGAACTTCCCCGAAAAGGGTATCATCGATTACATGGAGAAACAAGGCGTCGGATTCGGAACTAATATCAATGCCGGAACTTCGTTAGATTACACTCTCTATTTCATGACAGATGTACCCACAATGCGCGAAGGTGTTGTAGATAGCGCATTGCTCGTGTTGCATGATTGGTCGGGATTCATTTCTCTCGAAGACAAGGAGATAGACAAAGAAAGAGGCGTTATCTTGGAAGAGTGGCGACAAGGCAACAGAGCTGCTCGTCGTGTCTATTACTCGCATAACCGCAACACGATGCCTGGAACTCGTTATGCAAAACGTGATGTGATAGGCGACACGGCGGTGATAAACAACTTTAAGTATGACGAGTTGAGAGCATACTACAAAAAATGGTATCGTCCCGACTTGCAAGGTATCATCGTTGTAGGTGATGTAGACGCTCTTGAGATAGAGAAGAAGATAAAAGAGATGTGGCAAGATGTCCCGACACCGGTAAATCCTGCCGAACGTGTATACTTCACTGTGCCAAACAACGAAAAACCTATTGTCTCAATAGTCAAAGACGAAGAACTGCAAAATACTGAAATGACAATCAATTTCCGCTATGACCCACTGCCAAAGGAGGTCAGAAATTCGTTGCAGGGATATCTTCAACATATCATGCTCAGCATCGCCAAATGTGCGGTAAACAGCAGAGGGAGCGATATATGCGAAAAAGCCGACGCTCCTATACTTGGTGGTTCGTATTACTTCGGAAATGAAGTTCAGACAAAAGGCGTGCATCAGTTCGCTGTCGTATGCAAGAATGGCAAGATGGCAGAGGCTTTCGAACTTATGCTTGACGAGGTGGAGAAACTTCGTCGCTACGGCATTACTGCAAGCGAATTTGAGCGTGCAATGGAAGAGGTGTACAAATACATAGAAGACGGATATAAATCAAGAGCAAAAACGATGTCAAGTTCGTATGGCAACGAGTACATCTCCGCTTTTCTCAATGATGAACCGTTTATGGGTATCGAAAACGAATATGAACTGATAAAGATGCTTAAGAGTAATCTGACGGTAGATTTGATAAATGCCACTATCATGCCTATGTATCGAAACAATGTCGTGATACAGGTGTCGGCTAAAGCAGACGAACAGCTTTTGTCAGACGAACAGATATTATCAATGCTCGAAGCTCTGCCAAACAAGGAACTCGCAAGATATGAAGATAAACGTTATGACGAGCCTCTGATAGCTCAAAAGCCGATGGCAGGCAAGATAGAGAAAGAGAGCGTAAAAGAAGACTTTTACGGCGCAACAGAGTGGATATTGTCAAACGGCATCAGAGTGTTGATGTTGCCTACTGACTACCAAGACAACGAAGTACGCTTGTCGGCAGTAAGCAAGGGCGGCTATTCGCTCGTCTCGCCGGAAGATGTGTTGTCGGCGGCTATGTCATCATCTTTCGTAAATTCGTTCGGCTTGGGCAAATACTCTAATGCCGATCTTAGAAAGATGCTCGCAGGCAGAAATGCCGGTATCTCATCATCGATAAGTGTCTACGGTGAAGCATTGTCCGGCTATTCTTCAAGTAGCGAGGTGGAAACTCTTTTGCAGTTGGCTCACCTTAGTTTCGGTGCTCCGCGTGAAGATAAAGAGATGTTTGACGTGGGAATGCAGTCTATAAAAACCTCTTTGGCTAATAGCAGCAAAGAACCATTGGCTGTGTTTAACGATACCATATCCTTGATGTTGCTTAACGACTATACATACTCTCCTCATCTGTCGTTGAAGAACGTCGACGAGATAAACTACGAAAAAATTCTCAAAATATACTCAGAACGATTCGCCAACCCGGCAGACTTCACATTTATCATTGTAGGTGACTTTGTGATAGACTCGATAAAGTCACATGTCCTGACATATATCGGAGGTCTTGAGACAACAAAAGAACGTGAAGACAAAATCGAAAGAGATGTCACATACAAAAAAGGTCAACACAAAAAAGACCTCAGATTGGAGATGGTCACTCCAAAACTGACAAGCTTCACATTGTACTCGGGCAATGACAAATATGATGCTAAAAACAGATTTGTATATAGTTTCGTCGGTAGCTTGTTGGACATGCGCTATCTTGAGTCGATAAGAGAAGATGAAGGCGGAAGCTACGGCGTAGGCGTCTCATCTCGCATCAATCGATTGACTAATCAGTATAACCTGTCGATACAGTTCAACACCGATACAGCGAAGTTCGAAAAGCTCTACAAGATTGTCAAAGCCGAAATTCAAAACATTGCTGACAACGGCTGTAAACTCGAAGACTTGGACAAGGTGAAAAAGAACACGATAAAGGAGTACGAAGAGAGATTGAAAACCAATGGCTATTGGATTTCGCTTATTGAAGGAAAAGTCGTGTACGGAACAGACTATGATAAAAACTATGCCGAAATAGTTAACTCTGTGACGAGTGAAGATATTCAGGCCGTAGTGAAGAAGATACTTAGCGACAATAACTTGATAGAGGCTGTGCTGTTGCCAAAAGAATAACATGACAAATGAGCGGAATAAGTCTTGAAGAGTTTAAAAAGCAGGTAGTCAGAGATTACGAACTGGCATGTCTGGGCGAAGAGCTGTATAATGCAGCTTTGATAGAGTCCGAATGCCGTTTCGTAACCAAAGGATGCGACATTGCACAAGTGGCATTGGCCAGATATATCGCACCCGCTGACAACTACATATCTGCCGGCATAGACTTGACATTGGACTTGTCCCGTGGTAAGGAGACGATAGAGGGATTCTTCGAACGACTTTACGCTTCGTCGTCTCTCTCTGTCAGCAACGCTCCTACCGGATTGTTGCCAATAGCCATAGGAGCCACGATGGCAGACAAAGCTCGAAAGCATGATGACGGAATAACGATTTGTTGCATAGGCGGTGACTTTGTGGCAGACGGTGACTTCTTGGAGTCGGTCTACTGGGCATCGGCACAGCAGTTGCCAATAGCCATCATCTTGTGGAACAACAGCGGCGAACATACCAACGGCAACCTAATGAAGCAGTTGAGTGGATTTGCCAATATGCGTAAAAATCAACAGACTTTGCAAATTCAATCCGTGAAAGGCGGTGATTATTCTGCTTTATGTCGTATCTTTGAGACCCAGTTAAGATTTACGCGCGAACACAATGCTACGTCGCTATTGTTCGTAGAACAAAGCTATGACTCATTACACCCTTTCGCTCAGTGGATTACAGAGAAAGGTATCGCCGACGAATTGCTGTTGCGAGAGATAGAGTCGAGTTGTAAGCAACGTGTGGAACGTGAACGTAAGCAGGCTTATTACAAGTCGTTGGTAAGCTCGGCTCCGATTCGTTATAAGATGCGTTCGCTCGACAGTATCAGCGGTGTAGTGGCAAAAGGACATGCTCAGGCAAAGGTGTTGGAACAAATGCCAAATGCCGTGAATAAAGCCATAGGCATGTCGTTGCGCGGAATGCGTCCCATAGTAGAGGCGAGTGTGTCGGAGGTGATAAGCAGTATGCTCAATAGCTACAGCAACACGCCACTGGTCATTCGTACCACCGAAACAGCCATAGGCTCGCTCTTGACGGCGTTGTCCGATACTATGGTTTGTTGCCCGTGCAACAAGAAACAGGCCGATACGCTCTATGAAAGATTAGTGCGAGACGGATATCAAGCAGTCGTGTCGGAGTTCGGAGACTCGTTCAACGAGAGCCGTTATTCGGACTTTGAAATAGGACATGTGCATATCGAAAATGTCGGAACAGACATCACGATACTCTGTTTCGGAGCTACCGTAGCTCCTTCTGCCGATGCCGCCAACTTGCTGAAGTCAAAAGGCATATCCGCAGATGTCATTGATATATGTTCGTTGCGACCTTTTGATAAAGATGGCTTTGTCTTGGCTTCTTTGCAAAAGACAAGACGTCTGGTAATAGTTGACTGTGACAGATATAGAGCAACTGCTATGTATATCTTGGGTGTGCTGTCGCTACATGGCAATGCCTTGAGCGGATTGCTCTCTCAGCCGATAGTAGTGAAACCTTCCGATAGACAATCGTTGGTCGAAGCGGGAGACATCTACAAGGCTGTCGTTGTTGAACTTAATAGAGAATAGATAAGATTAAAGCAAAACGTATGAATAGATTATTGGCATTATTGGCATTAGTACTCTCTTGTGGCTTTGTGTATGCGCAAGAAGAGGCGGACGAACTATCCGAAGTCTTGTCGGCTTATCTTGACTCGGTAGAGAGCAATACCAGTTCGGGTAATGTCTTTAGGTTTATCGATATGGCTTATGCCCTAGCAGAAGAAGAGGGGGCGATTGATATTCAAGACTATTTGATACAGTTAAAATTGACATCGTACCATGCTATGGGTCAATATCAACGCACCATAGAGTATGCTGATAGTCTTATGACGTTAGAAGATTTAATATCAGAGAATTTCGGGTTGTATAACATTACGATGTATCTTAAAGTCCTATCTTATATTGAGTTGGGCAAGTATCGCACAGCCATAGAGATAGCGACGGAGGTTTATAATGAGAGTCAGAGTATACCAGATGACCAAGAACAAGGCGTTTTGAAAGATAATTTCAGTTTGAGCTGCAACGCCTTGACATGTATAGGTCTTGCCAATAGCGAGATGGGTATGGTGAATGAGGCAATAAAGAACTTCACGGAGTGCGTACAACGTATTGACGAGAGCGAGTTTAAGAGTTTTTTGCTCGCACAGAAGTTGGAGACTCAGACATTCTTGATGTTGGCAGCTCAGAAACTTGAGGACAAGAATGAGGCTTTGAAATATTTGGATTCGTATGCAAAAGCTATCGAAGAGTTTAAAACAGAACGTGAAGGGACGGAGTTCGAATCGACTCCTTTAGAGGACTACGAGATGCTTATGCACGTGGGATATGCCATGGTATACTGTGACTTGAACGAGACGGAAAAAGCCTATGAGCATATCAGAGAGGCAGAAAGGATAATTGATGAATACAACGATATTGTAGATCAGTATTATGCCGAACTTGACAGAGCTCGTGCCAAGTATTATAATAAGATAGGAGACGCAGAATCTGCTCTGATCTCAGCAGAAAACGCATTCGAATATCACAAAGAGGTGTCGAAGGTGCAAGGTCAAATTCAGTCGTTGAAGGACAAAATGGACGCTCTTAATGCTTTGCAACGTTATCCGGAGATATACGACGTTGCCAAGCGTATCATTACACTCTCTGATACTCTCAGCGCACAACGTCTCAACTCGTCGTTGGACGAAATGCAGACAATGATGGAAGTCGACAAGTTGGAAAGAGAAGCCAATGAATTGGAAAACCAACGTAAGATGTGGATTCTCGTGTCGGTGATTGTTCTGATGGCTGCTTTCGCCGGCTTTGCTCTAATGAAACGTCACCGTGACAAAGAGAAACAACGTATCCTTACCGAGCAGAAGAAACTCCTCGAGGAAGAGGTGGAACGTCAGACTCATGAGTTGCGCGAACAGAGAGACGAAATCGAACAAAAGAACAGAGATATCACCGACTCTATCAACTACGCACAGCGTATCCAAAACTCTATCTTGCCCGATATGTCGATGTTTAGCAATCAGGGTATCGAAGGTGCTTTTGCCTTCTTCATTCCTTGTCATATCGTCTCGGGCGATTTCTATTGGGCGTATATGCGTGATAGCAAGATTTTCTTTGCATGCGCCGACTGTACCGGTCATGGTGTCCCGGGGGCATTCATGAGCATGATAGGTACAACGATATTGAACGACTTATGCAAGCGTCCCGAGCAACCATCTCCAAGCGAAATGCTCGAATTGCTTCACATTAACCTCCTTGCCGTGTTGCAGCAGAGTGGCGAAGAAGATTCTCGTGACGGTATGGATATCGCTATAATGGAATATGACATTACTACGCAGAAAGTGGTAGTCAGTGGTGCGCGTCGTCCGGTGTATATTTACACCAACGGTGAACGTATAGAGTATAAGGCCGCCAAACGTTCTATCGGAGAACGTGATTATAACCGTGACAATATGCCGTTTACTCAAGAGGAATATCAGCTCTCAAAGGGCGATACGGTATATATGTGTTCTGATGGTCTGCCTGACCAGTTCGGTGGTTCGACGCCTAAGGGCAAACGCTTGCTTTCCGGCGGTCTGAAACGTATGTTGGACGCCATAGTGGATTTGCCTATCCGACAGCAACAGTCTGAAATCGAAAAGCTCTATTGGGAGTGGCGTAACGACAAAGAACAACTCGACGATATTTCGTTGGTCGGAGTCAGAGTATAGCCGTCGGGGTAGATGAAGGTCTTGTTTCTTGCAGCGTGGTATCCCGATAGATATGATGCAATGTCGGGACTGTTTGTCCGAAAACATGCCGAAGCCGTGTTGAGGTTTTGCAATGTGTCGGTGCTCTATTTCGTCGCAGACTCCAATGTGTCGGATTTTGAGGTCGTAGAGCAGTCTACAAATGGCGTCGTTGAGGTATATGTCTATTATCCTTATTTGAAAGGGGCGTTTCGCAGACCGAGCAAACTGCTAAATTACATACGTGCTTTTGTCAAAGGATATCGTTATCTGTTTGACCATTGGGGAAAACCTGATGTGTGTCAGGCAAATGTCATGACACGTTGTGCTGTCTTGGCGTATTTCATTAAATTTCTTTATGGCATTCCGTATGTCATAGTCGAACATTGGAGCCGTTATTTGCCGCAAGATTTTCATTTCACCGGTGTGCCCCGTAAATGGGCTACAAAGTTCGTGGTCAGAAGAGCCGGCTATGTGCTCGCTGTCTCGCAGGTGTTAAAGGAAGCGATGCTCTCTCTCGGACTCTCTAATCCTAAGTTCGGTGTTGTAAACAATGTCGTCGATGATAGATACTATGCCGATTTAACGTCAAATCCCAAAGGAAAGATAAAGATTCTGCATGTCTCATGTTTCGATGAGCCTTCAAAGAATTTGAAGGGCATTTTAGACGCCGTCAGTCTGTTGTCAAAGCAAACGACGAACTTCGAACTGAATGTAATAGGTCATGGACCGGATTACGATATGATAGTCGACTACTCGGAGACGTTGCAGTTGCGTGATAGGTTTGTGTTCTTCAAGGGCTTGCAACCTCCGGACGTCGTTGCGCAGGAGATGATGAAGAGCGATTTCTTTGTTCTCTTTTCCAATTTCGAGACTGCTTCGGTTGTGGTGTGTGAGGCATTAGCTGCAGGTTTGCCAATAGTGGCATCGGAGATTTGCCAGATACCGAAGATGATTCGTCAGGGCGTCGATATGTTGGTGCCGGCAAGAGATGTGAAGGCTCTCTCTATGGCGATGCTCGAAATGATGCAATGTTGTAGGTGTATAGACCGATCGGCAATCAGAGAGGCGGGCATTAAATACAGTTATTCGGCTGTCGGTCGTTATCTGTTTGATATATACAATGAGGTGTTGTCTGTTGGCACACAGAAGAAGTTTGATACTACGGCGTGATACAGAAACTTAAGAACATACTGACGTCAAAGGTCTTTGCCAACTACAGCCACATGACTGTTTCGCAGTTGGTAAATGTCGTTGTGAGCCTCTGTATCTATCCTATTGTCATTAGAATATTAGGTGCTGAGGTCTACGGTGTATACGTCTTTGCCGTGGCGATAATGTACAATATGAAGGTCTTTGTTGACTTTGGACTGACTACGCCCGTCGTAAAGCGTTTTATTGATTGCAATTGCGATAGGGAAGGGGAGAATAAGGTTGTCACGGTGGTGGTCATGGTGAGGTGTGCATTCTTCATGCTGTTGTTCGGATTGCTGCTGTTGACGGTGTCGTGTGTGCCGTTGTTGAGAGATAATGCCTGTGTGTATGCCGTCGTTGCAATGCAGATTGTGGCTGATATCTTCTCTTTCGCGTGGGTGTATCAGGCAAGGCAAAAGATGCATATCGTCACGTATATCAATATTTGCGCCAAGGTGGTCTCTATTCCGTTGATTTTGTTGTTTGTAAAGTCTCCCTCGGATTTGTATGTGTTTGCTTTGCTGAATAGTGCTTTCTTGTTGCTGGGGGCGTTCTTTGTGACAATGCATCTTTTGAGAGTGGAGAAGTTGCGTCTTGTTCGCGTGACGACAAACGAGGTGAAGAGTATCTTGGCGGAAGGTCTGCCTTTCATATCTTCGGACCTTATCGGGACGATACGCAACGAGGTCGCTGTGCTCTTTGTCGGTTCGTATCTCGGAATGCGCGAAGTGGCTATCTATGACCTCGCAAACAAGATTATTTCTGTGCCTCGAACATTCATCGTGAATATCAATAGGGCTATCTATCCCGATGTCTTGTCCACAAACAAATATGATGTCCGGAGGTTGATACGCTACGAATATCTGCTTGGCATGGCGGTCATTGTTGCAATAGCATTATTCGGATATTGGGCTGTGCTGTTGTTGGGCGGAGCAGAGATGACGGAGGCTTATGGTGTCAGTGTGATATTGAGTGCCAGTATTCTGACATGGCTTGTCGCAGAGGCGTATGTCAACTTTGTCTTTGTCCCCTCTCGCAGGTATAATTTAGTCACTAAGAAGCAGGTTTTCGCCGTGTGTTGTTTCCTTGTGGTGTGTATCCCGCTGATGTATCTCTATTGTAATGTTTATGCATTTACTATATCTCTTGTCTTGTCGGAAGCTGCCGATATGCTCTATTGCCGTTATGCGACACGCAGACTGAAGTTGCTCTAAACATTCTTGCCTTTGTGTCGATAGTCAGATGACACAAGTTTTGGTCGTGCGTGCCTCTTCCCCGTGTTTCCTAAAGTCTCGCTCAATTACGCCAAAATGTCAGATAGTCAAAGTGCACCTTCTTGCGCCACATCGTAACGAAAAGAGATTTTCGCTCCGTTCTTCAGGCTTATCGAAAAGGTGCACTTTCATGCTTGCTTGTCGTCATGCAAGGCAACGGCCTTTCTGCACCCAACTTTGAAACTCTTGTCGCCTACGGTAACGATATAAACGCCCGACTGCGGCAGACGAATTGTCATTGCCCTCTATGGTGTAGACTATCTTAACTAACGTATTGGCATTATCTTTTAGATATATAGGATATAAGTCTCCCTGTGACCAGTCGCCTATGTATTCGCCCGTGTAACCCTTGCCGGATCATATTTCTTCAAATATAAAACTTTTTAAACACAAACTTGTCATCTCCACGTGCTCGGATTGGCAGGCTACAGCGATTTATCGCTATATGTCACCAACGTAATGCCTCCCCCAAAAAAGTGCTTCAAAGTGACCGAAATATCTGTTCCCATGCTGTATGATGAACTATTTAATGAAATTCAAAACTGCTCCTTATACTATCTCTCTTTATTTTGTTTATCTTTGCGCCTTGATTTGAAATGCAATATAATATGAATATCGAACAACGTCTTCAACAATCTGTAGCCGCTGCGGTGGCTAAGTTGTACGGGCAGGAGGTCGCTCCTGAATCTATACAGGTCAACCTCACTCGCAAAGACCAAAATGGTGACTATACCGTCGTGGTGTTCCCTCTTCTGAAGGTATCGAAGAAGAGCCCCGATGTTACAGGTCAGGAACTCGGTGCAGAGATTATCTCGGCCGTTCCCGATGTGGCTTCTTTCGAGGCTGTCAAAGGTTTCCTTAACCTTACTCTCTCTCCGGAATATTGGCTCGGCATTCTCAACAATGCCGCTTCTGACAACGACTACGGCTATCGTCATGCCGACGAAAAGTCGCCTCTCGTGATGATAGAGTACTCTTCTCCTAACACCAACAAGCCTCTTCACCTCGGTCATATCCGCAACAACCTGCTCGGTTATTCGTTGTCGCGCCTTCTCAGCGTCTGCGGCAACAAGGTTGTGAAGACCAATATCGTCAACGACCGCGGTATACATATCTGCAAGAGTATGCTCGCTTGGCAGAAATGGGGCAACGGCGCAACGCCGGACTCGACAGGTATTAAGGGCGACCACCTCGTTGGCGACTACTACGTGAAGTTCGACAAGGAATACAAAGCCGAACTGTCTGCCCTCGAGGCTCAAGGCATGAGCAAAGAGGAGGCTGAAGAGAAGTCGCAACTCATGGCCGAAGCTCGTGAGATGCTCCGTAAGTGGGAAGCAGGCGACGTTGATGTTCGCGCTATGTGGGAGATGATGAACAAATGGGTCTACGCCGGTTTCGACGAGACATATAAGCTCCTCGGTGTTGACTTCGACAAGATTTATTACGAGTCAAACACTTTCAAAGTAGGCCGCGACCAAGTCCTCGAAGGTCTCGAAAAAGGTAAGTTTTACCGCCGTGAAGATGGCTCGGTATGGGCTGACCTTACCGAGAACGGCCTCGACGAGAAACTCCTGCTCCGCAAAGACGGCACTTCGGTCTACATGACACAAGATATAGGCACTGCCAAAGAGCGTTTCAACGACTACCCCATTGACAAGATGGTATATGTCGTGGGCAACGAGCAGAATTACCACTTTCAGGTTCTCTCTATCCTCCTCGACCGTCTCGGCTTCGAGTGGGGCAAGGACTTGGTGCACTTCTCTTACGGTATGGTTGAACTTCCCGAAGGCAAGATGAAGAGCCGCGAAGGTACTGTCGTTGACGCCGACGACCTCGTAGCCGACATGATTGCCACAGCTCGCGAAATGGGCAAGGAACAGGGAAAACTCGACGGATACAGCGAAGAAGAGGCTGAGGCTGTCTATAAGACATTGGCTCTCGGTGCGTTGAAGTACTTCATCTTGAAGGTTGACCCGAAGAAGAATATGACATTCAACCCCAAAGAGTCTATTGACTTCAATGGCAATACGGGTCCGTTCTGCCAATACTCATACGTGCGTGTGCAGTCTATATTGCGCAAAGCGGCCGAAGCAGGCTTCTCTCCGAAGATTGCTTCCGACGGCTCGGCTCTCTCGGCTAAGGAGATTCAGCTCCTGCGAATGGTAGAGCAGTTCCCTAACGTGGTGGCTGAGGCGGGCGACATCTACAGTCCGGCGGTCATCGCCAACTTCGCTTACGACCTCGCTCGTGAGTTCAACCAGTTCTATCACGATTTCCCTATCATGAAGGAGACCGACGCAGTGAAACGCGATATGCGTCTTGCTCTCTGTCAGGTGGTGGGTAAGACAATCAAGAATGCTCTTTGGATTTTAGGCATCGACGTTCCGGAGAGAATGTAAGAAGTCGTTAATAGCGACAAACCATATAATGCCGTTGCAACAGTATTTCGGACGACTGTTGCAACGGTTTGTTTTTTGACAATATCGGCATAGCCCGTTACCGAAAATCCCAACGTCTCACTATCCCATGCCAATGCCATGAATATAACACATAACGTTCAGACGGGGGCAAAAGCATTGTCTCTGTTTTGACCTGCACGGCGCAGATGATGAACGTTATTCGCATTTGCCAATCACACGCCTTTGTCATCATCGCAATATCAACGATTGATGCACCCTCGCACCTACTCCAATAACCTCTCGCTTTTCTAACTCACGATTGCCTTTATCACCCTTGTACTCTCGACATTTTGTAAAAATGTCGGCAGATGACCCTTCCTACACCGGGGGCACACCGCAACGACGCCATTGTCGTTACGGCGGATATATGCACGCCCCTCCGCACAAAAAACGGTGCTCGGCAATATCTCTGTGTTAGTAATGTAACACGAACTCCTTGTCAATAAGCTATTTATACTCGTTCTATCCTTTAGTTTCCGTATTTTCGTATATATTTGCAGCCATGATATTCAAGGTAGAACATAATCCGCATATAATAGGTATGCTCCGGCGTAAGTGGCGTAAAGACGGACGTTTCACGGTGCGTGTCACGCATACGGGAACAGTCAGTGTCATACGTATGCCGTTGCATAAGGACATGAAGACGGAGGCACAGATGAGGTGCCGAATGCGCTTTGTTAGGGCACAGGAAATGATGCTTGAGGCATTGGCGGACAAGAAGTTAAGACGTTTCTTTCAGCGACGACGTCTCCGTCGTGGTTATAAGACTCTTCGAGGCTGCATACGTGCCTATTACATCGAACAACTTATACGTCAAGAGCAGAATGACACTCGTCAAGCGTTGGGCGATATGATGAGAAGTCGTCTGGACGAAGTGGAGAGAAACATTGCGACATGTGCCGTTGTCGCACGAGATGAGGAGCCTACTGTAATGTGTGCCACCGCTTTGGTGACGACCGAAATCATACATAGAGACGCAGAACCGAAGCCATCATGCGCTGTCGACGCTGATATAGGCGATGGATAGTATAAATTACGTGCAAATAGCTCTATTACGAAAAAAAAATATACCTTTGCACTGCAACAAAAAAGGAAGATGACAACGATATTATACATGTTGGCCTTGTGGCTATATTCGGGAGCATTGGTGATAGCCTCGGTCTTTAATAAGAAAGCTCGATTGCTCTTGTGCGGACGTCGCGAGACGTGGCGTAAGTTGAGGCTGTATATCAATGACGAGAAATGTGTGTGGATACATGCCGCGTCGTTGGGCGAGTTTGAACAAGGACGTCCTATAATAGAGGCAGTGAAAGCTAAATATCCGGATAAGAAGATTGTACTTACATTCTACAGCCCGAGTGGTTACGAGGTGCGCAAAAACTACCAACTGTGTGACCTCGTGTGCTATTTGCCATCGGACGACATTGTAGGCTCGAGGAAGTTCATAGAGACCGTCAATCCCGAAGTGGCAATATTTGTCAAGTATGAGTTCTGGCATTTCTATCTCAAGGAGTTGAAGAAACACAACATACCAACTTTCGGAGTCTCGATGATATTCCGACCGCAGCAGGTGTTTTTCAAACCACACGGCGGTTGGTTCCGTAATATGTTGAAGAACTTCACACATATCTATGTGCAAGATGAGCCGTCAAAGGCATTGCTCGATGGCATAGGCATCACTCAAAACACGGTGGCAGGCGACACACGCTTTGACCGAGTGGCGGCAATAGCAGAGTCGGCCGGAGAGATAGACTTGGCGGTGAGATTTGTAAAGGACTTTGAAGGTACTGTCATCGTTGCCGGTAGCACGTGGGAACCGGACGAGGAGTTGCTCTTGCCGTACGTCAATGACCCGAACAATGACGTGAAGCTCATTATTGCGCCACATGAGATAGGCGAAGCGCGTGTCAAAGGACTATGCTCGAAACTTAAGGTGTCACATTTCCGATATACTGCACCTCCGGCCAATCCCGAGACATGCAAGGTGATGGTAGTTAATACCATGGGAATGCTCTCTGCCATATACCGCTACGGACATATAGCCTATGTAGGTGGTGGATTTGGAGCCGGTATACACAATACACTCGAAGCAGCCACTTACGGCATGCCGGTGATATTCGGACCTAAATACAAGAAGTTTAAAGAGGCGTGTGACCTTATCCAATGTGGTGCAGGTTATACTATAAACAATGAGAAAGAGTTAAGAGATGTTTTGGATACTTTGCGGACTGATATACAGAGAATGGCGACGGCGAAAGAAGCCGCGTCAAAATACGTAAAGAGTATGTGCGGTGCTACAGATTTGATAATGAAAAATCTGTAGTATGTCGTTATTTATTATTAACTTTGTCGCGTGATGAAAAAGAGATTTACAGAATATAAGGGATTGGACCTCTCTCAGGTAAATAAAGATGTCCTAACAAAGTGGAATGCAAATAATACATTTGCAGGTAGTTTAGATGCTCGTAAGGGCTGTCCTGAATATGTCTTTTTTGACGGACCTCCTTCAGCAAATGGTACACCGGGTATACACCACGTGATGGCTCGTGCTATCAAAGATACTTTCTGCCGTTATAAGACACAGCAAGGTTTCATGGTGTGTCGTAAGGCTGGTTGGGATACTCATGGCTTGCCTGTTGAGCTTGGAGTAGAAAAGGCTCTCGGCATTACTAAAGAGGATATCGGTAAAAAGATTTCTGTAGATGGATACAATGAGGCTTGTCGTAAGGACGTGATGAAGTTTATTGACCAATGGACTGACCTTACTCACAAGATGGGCTATTGGATAGATATGAACGACCCTTATATCACTTATGACAATAAGTATATCGAATCGTTGTGGTGGCTCTTAAAGCAACTCTACGAAAAGGGCTTGCTCTATAAAGGTTATACCATTCAGCCATATTCACCAGCCGCAGGTACAGGACTCTCTACTCACGAACTTAACCAGCCGGGTTGTTATCGTGATGTTAAGGATACTACGCTCACTGCGCAGTTCCGCATGGTAGACAATGGCAAACTTAACCTCCCAAGCGAAGGTCTTCCTGTATATTTCTTAGCATGGACAACGACACCTTGGACATTGCCATCTAACACAGCACTATGTGTAGGCGAAAATATTGTCTACAACGCTATAAAGACTTTCAACCCATATACCGCAGAACCTCAGGTTGTGATATTGGCGCAAGACCTTATAAAGGCTTATTTCCCAGCCGAGGGCGCAGAACTTGAGATGGCTTATCAGGCAGGCGACAAGAAGTTGCCGTATAGAGTTATTGCTGAGTTTAAGGGTAAAGATCTTGTCGGTGCAAACTACGAACAGCTCATGCCTATGGCTCGCCCTAATGGTAAAGCGTTTGAGGTTATCTCGGGCGACTACGTTACAACGTCTGACGGTACAGGTATCGTTCATATCGCACCAACATTCGGTGCCGATGATGCACGCGTGGCACGCAACTTCGGCATCGCTCCGCTTATGGTCGTTGACAAAGACGGCAAGGAACAGCCTATGGTTGATAAGCAAGGTCGTTTCTTCCCTCTTAGCGAACTTGATGCACAGTATGTAGCGGATTTTGTGAATGTCGAAGCATACAATGAGTTCGCAGGTCGTTATGTCAAGAATGCTTACGATGCTACATTGACAGACAAAGATGCTACTCTCGATATAGATATTTCGGTAAAACTCAAAGGCGAGAATAAGGCCTTCAAGATAGAGAAACATTCTCACTCATATCCTCATTGTTGGAGAACAGACAAGCCGGTGCTTTACTATCCGCTCGACTCGTGGTTTATCCGTAGTACAGCTGTACGTGAGCGTATGATAGAACTCAATAATACTATCAATTGGAAACCAGCTTCTACAGGTTCAGGTCGTTTCGGCAATTGGCTTGAGAATCTTCAGGACTGGAACCTCTCTCGTTCGCGTTATTGGGGTACGCCACTTCCTATTTGGCGTACAGAAGATGGTAAGGAGGAGATGTGCATAGGGTCGATGGAAGAGCTTATGGCAGAGATAGAGAAGTCTGTTGCTGCTGGTATCATGACGGAAAACCCATACAAGAATTTCAAAGTTGGCGATATGAGCGCAGAGAACTACTCTCCTAAGAATATTGACCTTCACCGTCCGTATATTGATGGAGTAGTCTTAGTGAGTGCAAGTGGCAAGCCTATGCGTCGCGAGGCAGACCTTATCGATGTGTGGTTTGATTCTGGTGCAATGCCTTATGCTCAGTATCACTATCCATTTGAAAACAAAGAGACACTGCCATTTCCTGCTGATTTCATCGCAGAGGGTGTAGATCAGACACGTGGTTGGTTCTTCACGCTTCATGCCATAGCTACTATGTGCTTTGATTCAGTAGCATTTAAGAACGTCATATCTAATGGACTTGTGTTGGATAAGAACGGCAATAAGATGTCTAAGCGTCTTGGTAATGCCGTAGACCCATTTGGTGCAATAGAGCAATATGGTGCAGATGCTGTTCGCTGGTATATGCTCACAAACTCTCAGCCATGGGACAATTTGAAATTTGACATTGCAGGTGTTGACGAAGTGCGTCGTAAGTTCTTCGGTACACTTTATAATACATATTCGTTCTTTGCTCTCTATGCTAATATAGATGGTTTTACAGGCGAAGAGGCTCAGGTGGATATAGCAAAACGTCCAGAGATAGACCGTTGGATTATCTCGTTGCTCAATACTCTTGTTAAGGAGGTGACAGATGCATACGAGAGTTATGAGCCTACACGTGCCGGACGTGCTATACAGGACTTTGTGATGGAGAATCTATCTAACTGGTACGTACGTCTGAACCGTAAACGTTTCTGGGGTGGAGAGATGAACGAAGATAAATTGGCAGCATATCAGACTCTCTTTGAGTGTTTGAAGACTGTGACTTTGTTGTCTGCACCTATAGCTCCATTCTTTACAGATAGACTATATTGTGATTTGATGTCAGAGAAGGAGGTTGAGGCTTGTGGTACAGTTCACTTAGCAACGTTCCCAAAAGCTGATGAATCGCTTATCGATTCGGCGTTGGAGCAGCGTATGTATTATGCACAGAGCTTGTCATCGATGATATTGGCGTTGCGTCGTAAGGTGAATATCAAGGTGCGTCAGCCACTTCAGAAGATTATGGTACCTGTGCTTGATGAGCAGTTTGCTCAACAGATAAAGGTGGTGCAGAATCTTATCCTTGCAGAGGTTAACGTTAAGGAGTTGGAACTCTTAACTGACACAGAGGGCGTAATAAAGAAGAAGATAAAGGCCAACTTTAAGACTCTCGGACCAAAGTACTCGAAGCTCATGAAGCAGATAGCTGCAGAGATAGCAAAGATGACATCGACAGATATTGCACGATTTGAGCGTGAAGGTTCGTACACATTGACCATAGGCGATGAGACAATAGTTCTTGCTCCTGAAGATGCTGAGATAACAGCAGAAGACATCGAAGGTCTCTTGGTGGCAAACGAAGGGAAACTGACAGTGGCTCTCGACGTGAACGTCACTCCGCAACTCAAGGAGGAGGGAATAGCACGCGAGTTTATCAACAGAATACAGAACATACGTAAAGACTCGGGCTTTGACGTGACGGACAAGATACGTGTTTTCATCAACCGTCACGACGCTATCAACGCCGCTATAGAGAATTTTGGAGAGTACATCGGACAGCAGACATTGGCCGTTGAGGTGGCTCTTACAGAGGGATTGACAGAGGCAGATAGTGTAAAAGTCGAACTCGATGAAGAGGTAGTCACTTACGTACAGATAAATAAAATTTAGTATAACCTAATCATAAGGAGGACCCCGATTATGGCTAGATATTCAGACGAAGAATTGCAGGAGTTCAAGGAGATAATACTTGAAAAACTCGAAACAGCGAAACGCGACTACGATTTGTATCGCAATTCGATGACACATGGAGATGAAAACGGCACACAAGACACATCGCCAACATTCCACAACTTGGAAGAGAGTGCGGCTGTGTTGTCAAAAGAGGAAGCTGGCAAGTTGGCACAACGTCAGCAGAAGTTTATACAGAACCTTCAGGCAGCCCTCGTACGCATCGAAAATAAGACTTACGGTGTATGTCGCGAGACAGGCAAGTTGATACCGAAAGAGCGTCTACGTGCTGTGCCACATGCAACATTGTCAATAGAAGCAAAAGAGAAACAAAAATAGGTCTGCCGGATGAACAACAAATCACTCTTATCTGTAATACTGATAAGTGCCATATTGATAATAGACCAAATCTTAAAGATATGGGTCAAGACACACATGATGCTCGGAGATGAATTCCTAATGTTCGGTCAGGAGTGGTTTCGCATACATTTTGTGGAAAATAACGGCATGGCATTCGGGATAGAGATGTTGGGTGGTAGCGTTGGCAAGCTTATACTGTCATTGTTTAGAATAGTGGCTGTTGCTGCCATAGGTTGGTACTTGTTTCAGAACTGCAAAAAGGGTTGCAGTACCATGTTGGCCGTATGTGTGTCGATGATATTTGCCGGAGCTGTGGGAAATGTTATCGATGGCGTATTCTACGGTGTAATCTTTGATACAAGTTATGGTCATATTGCCTCGTTTTTACCTGAGGCAGGAGGTTATAGCACATGGATGCAAGGTCGGGTGGTGGATATGTTCTATTTTCCTCTCATAGACGGATATTTCCCTGAGTGGTTGCCGATATGGGGAGGGGAACACTTCTTGTTTTTCCGTCCTGTGTTCAACTTTGCCGATGCATCGATATCTGTTGGCATTGCGATGCTGATACTCTTCGCTCGTAAGGAGTTGAGCGATAGCTTTTCCGAGCGAGGTTAAAAAAAGTTAACTATTTTGCTATTGGGAAAATAAGTCGTATCTTTGCAGTGCAAATGTGACGGTGAATTACGCTATGACATTTGAAAATATATTGCGGGGTGGAGCAGTTGGTAGCTCGTTGGGCTCATAACCCAAAGGTCAGTCGTTCGAGTCGGCTCCCCGCTACTAAGAGGCGAATCAAAGTAATTTGGTTCGCTTTTTTTATTGAACGTACATCATGAACATAATTTGTCATGTTACGAGGAGGGGGTGTGTTTGTCTGTTGGTTCTTTCTGTTGGGTTGTTGTCTTTGTAATATATTAAATCATTAAGTATAATCCTTTGACGTTGACATGTTGACATCGGAGACTGTTTGAAGAGCATTTGAATGCCATTTAAACATCGTTTAAAGTAGATTAAAACGACATTTAAGCGATAGAAGAAAAATGGGATTGTTAAAAGGGTAATTGGAGAATATATTTTGATTGTCGTATAGTTGTAAGTCGAAAAATATATATTAACTTTGTCGAAATGACATTACTGAAGAAAATACTTGAATTGTTTGCAGTCTCTTCTGATGAGGATATATCGGCAGAGGTCAGTTTTCGTATGTCGTTTACCAACGTCATAAACATCTGTTTGCTTTTCTATAGCTTGCTTTTGGGGTTAGATGGTTTGTTTACAGAGGTAGTGTTTGTGGCAGTTACAAATCTATTGTTTTCAGTCTTGTTTATTTCATATTTCATCGTCACGTATGTTATTCGCAAGTCGGATATATACCAAGTGGTGAATATGGTGATAGTCTTTGTGTACTTTATAGTTGCGTATATCAATGGCGGCTTCTTAGGATATGCAGGACAGCCTCTTATCTTATATCCGTTCATAGCCATGATAATACATGGACGCAGAGTAGGTTTTTTCTTGTCGCTGTTGCAGATGGCAATAATAGGAGTATATGTGAGTTTGGTGATGTCTGGTATTATGCCGTTGGAGATATCGTATACCGTACAGGAGATGATAAACTCGTTTATACTTCAAATAGTTGGTATGGGAGTCTATTATGTGGCTATACGTTGGATGTCGTCGCTCATATATGATAAGATACATGATATTAGTATATTGCACGGAGAGTTAAAGAATAAAGATGAGTTGGTTAAGATGTTGTCATCGCAATTGAAAAGTCCTGCCAAAGATATAGAGAAGACGATCTATAAGTTGGGTGATGAGCGACTTACAGCTACGCAGCAAGATATGGTGTCGCTTGTCAAAGCCTCGACGGCAAACATCTTAGATCATATAGAGTCCATCAACAAAGCATCGACATATAATGTCAGGCCGATACCGAAAGAACAAGTTATCTTTAATATCTACGTCTCGTTATGCAACATCTTGGAGTTGTATAGCTCGCGAGAGCACAAGAATCTGCACTCCGTAGTTATGTCGAGTGAGATACCTCAGAAGTTGTACGGCAACAGTGTACTGTGCAGGCAAGTGTTCCTCTCGTGTTTCGAGGCTCTGTCAAGAAAGATAAACATCAAAGAAACGCCTTTGAAAATAATTGTGTCATTGGCAGATATGTCTCCAAAGGGACTTAATGTTCATTTTAAGGTGGAGGTTAACACACGTATACATGTCGACCATCGAGATTTGACACGATTGGAGAAAAAGCTTGTTGAGACGCTCGAACTTGACGCTATGCAACGTTTGGTAATGGCTTCGGAAGGAGACTTCGCCATAACGAACGACTTTGAGCATTTGGATATAGAATTCTCGTTGCCATACGTAGATGCGGATCTCATGATTTCTAATGACTTGGTAACTCTTGAAGCATACAAAAACATAGATTTGGTATCAAAGATAGTGCCAATGTCAGAGGCAAAAGTACTTATCGTTGATGACAATATGCTCAATCAGAAAATAATGAGTATGTATGTTGCGGATAAGGTGAAGACAGTAGTGACGGCGTCGAGTGGCAAAGAGGCATTATCATTGTTTGAGAATACTCGTTTTGATATGATACTCATGGATTTACAGATGCCTGATATGGACGGCTTTGTCACGAGTATGAAAATCCGTGAAGCAGAGTCGGGCTTTGGACATCGGGTTCCTATTATAGCAGTGAGTGCCACGATGAATGACGATAACGAACAGAAGTGTTACGATGCCGGTATGGACGCATATATATTCAAGCCATTTAAGGCGGCGGATTTGCTTAGAATAATGCAGTCATATTTGGGGTAGTTAAATAATATTTTATAGTTTGTATGAAAAAGATTAAGCAATTGGCTGTTGTGACATTGGCCACCTTGGCATGTTCTGAGTTGCATGCAGATGAGGGAATGTGGCTCTTGCCGATGATTCAGAAGTTGAATATATCTACAATGCAAGAGATGGGTTTTGAGTTGAGTTCGGAAGATATATTCTCTATTGACAGTTGTAGCCTTAAAGATGCGGTAGTCATCTTCGGTGGAGGTTGTACCGGAGAGATAGTATCGGACAAAGGTTTAATCTTTACAAATCACCATTGCGGTTATTCAAGTATACAGCAACTTAGTTCGGTGGAGCATAACTATTTGCGTGACGGATTTTGGGCGAAGAATCATGAAGAAGAGTTACCTGTTAAAGGACTATCGGTGAAATTCCTACGCAAGATGGAAGATGTGACATGTCAGATGCTGGACAGCGTTTCTGACAACATGACAGAAGAGGAGAGAGAACAACGCATGGCATACAACATGGAGAATATCATTGCAGAATACTCGTCGGACAATGGTTACACCGTAGATGTAGAGTCGTACTATGAGGGTAATATGTTCTATGTAGTGGCATACGAAGTGTTTACTGATGTTCGCCTTGTAGGAACACCGCCCGAGTCGATAGGAAAGTTTGGTCACGATACCGACAATTGGATGTGGCCCCGTCATACGGGAGACTTTTCGATATTTAGAGTCTATACAGACAAGGAAGGCAAGCCTGCAGAATATAGCGTGGACAATATCCCGATGAAGTCGAAACGCTTTTTTCCAATATCGTTGAGCGGATACAAGCCGGGCGACTTCGCCATGATAATTGGATTCCCCGGGTCTACGGATAGATACTTGTCTTCGTGGGGTATTGAGGATCGTATGAATGCAATGAACGACGCTCTCATAAAAGTGCGAGGCGTCAAGCAGAATATATGGCTCGAAGATATGCTTGCCGATGAGAAAGTCAATATACAATATGCCTCTAAGTATTCATCGTCTACCAATTATTGGAAGAACTCTATCGGCATGAACAGAGGCATAAAACGCTTGAATGTCATCGGCAAGAAACAACAAGAGGAGGCGGACTTTGCATCGTGGGTAAAACATGATGAAGCTCGCATAAAACAGTATGGCAATGTCTTGTCGGATATAAAAAAGATATATACAGAATGTAGCGAATACAACAAGACATATTGGTTTTTGCTCGAAAGCTTCTGGCGTGGAGTGGAGATATTCCGTTTTGCATACGACGCACGAGCTATAGAGAAAATGAATGAAGGGGAACTCAATGGAGATGTTTCTCTTATAAAGGAGTACGCAGACTCTTTCTATAAGGACTACAACGTATCGACAGATAAGAAGGTCTTTGTGGCAATGCTTAAATATTATCATAATACGTGTGGAATGACAAAGTATACATTTCTAACGGATAAAGAGCTTGCAAAATATGCAGGTGACTACGAGGCATATGTGAATAAGATGTTTGAGAAGTCAATCTTTACCAATGTGGCAAAACGAAAAGCATTTTTTGAAAAACCGTCTGTCAAGGAGTTAAAGAAAGATGCGGTATACCAAACTGCAAAGAAAATAGTATCAGAGATAAGTCGATTGTCAGACGACATAGAAAAGAAATCGGAAGGTCTTGATGTGGCTCTTCGACTATATATGAAAGGAGTGATGGAGATGAACGAAGGACGCAAGGTGTTGTATCCGGATGCCAATTTCACAATGAGAATGACCTATGGAAAGGTGGGCGGATATAATCCGATTGATGCTGTTCGTTACAACTATTTCACCACCATGGCAGGAGTCATGGAGAAGGAAGATTCTACAAACTGGGAGTTCGTCGTGTCACCAGAGCTGAAAGCGCAGTATGCAAGTGGTGACTACGGAGCGTATGCAGATGCCGACGGCACAATGCACGTGTGTTTCCTTACAAATAATGATATTACGGGAGGTAATAGCGGAAGCCCAGTCATAGATGCCAAAGGTCGGTTGTTGGGATTGGCTTTCGATGGCAACTGGGAGGCTATGAGTGGAGATATAATTTTCGAACCGGAACTTCAGCGTTGTATAAACGTGGATATACGTTATGTGCTCTTTGTTATAGATAAAATAGGCAAGGCCTCAAATATCATAGCCGAGTTGCAATTGGAGAAGTAGGGCGACTTTTGAGAAAGAAAATAAACCATAATGAGAGACTGTTTTTGAGCAAAGAAGATAGTCTCTTGTTTTTGATGTACTTGTGAATGATGTTGATAGGACGGGACTATTTGAGACGTCGGTGCAAATAAAAGATAAGAGCCTTCTTTTGACCGAAATAGATAGGTAGACGAGGGACAAAAGAGTAAACATCTTCAAGTTTTTCTTTGACGCGTCGTGTTAATGATATCTGCATGGGTTGAGTAGTATTCAAAAGTTGAAACGATGCACTTATGCCATTACCCATTACCTCGTGGCTGTTTTCGCCAAGTGCGCTTCCAATAATGACAGAACCGCTATTTATGCAGGCCATCATAACGTAAGGTTTAGATTCATCTCTATGTTTGCAAATTTCCTCCCTTGCCATATCCGCACACTCTGCTGCTCTCAGTTCTGCTGACGAACCATTGTCTGATTCGGTAAAGATGCCTATGACTGCATTGTTGGAAACCTCAGAGATGACACCACCATATTCGATAACTTTGCCGGAACAGAATTTAACGATATTATCAAAATCTGAACTTTCTTCAGGAGAGTTGTTTTTTCTATCCTGTCGTTGCAGATGGATGTGAAGAACGATTCCGTTTATTGTTGAAGATTCCATGAGATGTTGTTTCTTATGTGTGTAACTGTCAAATAATCATGCGACAAAGATAAACAATAAATTTAGATTTTGTTTAAGTCGATGTCTAAAATTAATTACAAAAGTACATATGAGTCAAAGGGAAAACCACGATAATATTTGAAAATATATGGAGAAATCCTTTTTGTGTACTCGGTGCGCAATGTATGTTAACTGCGTATCGGGAACGTGCAAGATATAAACATTTCGCATATCAGAATACAATTAATTATTATTAGTGACAATTTATAATGTGTTAACACTAAGGTGTTTTCTATAATATTATCTTTGTGACGTTAATAAGTCAGAAGATAGAGTTTACACATTTATCAATACCAATCATGGAGACGGCTACATTTAGGACAAAAACAGAGATAGTTCCATCAAAATACAGATTTGGTGTTAACGATACGATTTTTCTTATCGGCTCGTGTTTTGTGGAGAGTGTAGGAAGTCGGTTGGCTGATGGTTTGTTGTCGGTAGAATGTAATCCCTTTGGAACGGTATACAACCCGGTCGCTATTCAGCAACAATTAGAGAGAATCATCAAAAAAGAGAAATGTACAAATGCAGAGTTGGTCTCTTGTGCCAATCGGTGGCATAGTAAATATGCCCACGGACTTCTTTCGGCGAGTGATGCGCAGACGGTGAAAGATAATGTCGACAAAGCGACAATGCATGCAGAGGAGAAGTTGGCAGAGGCAAAACTCTTGGTGGTGACCTTTGGTACGGCTTGGATATACCGTTTAATTGAGACAGCAGAGGTGGTGGCAAACTGTCATAAGATGCCGTCGTCTCTTTTTAGGCGTGAATTGCTGACAGTTGATGAGATAGTTCAGCAATGGAACAAAACAATAACCAATATAAGACAATACAACAACGATATAAAAATCCTATTTACCGTAAGTCCTATCAGACATTTGAAAGAGACCTCTCATGGGAATCAGATTAGCAAAGCGACACTACTGCTTGCTATTGATAAATTAGTTGCGGAGAATGGCGATGTAGACTATTTTCCGTCGTATGAGATAATGCTCGACGATCTGCGCGATTACCGATTCTATGCTGAAGATATGGTGCACCCTTCAAGTGTGGCAGTGGATTATATCTATGACCTGTTCGCGAGTAATTACCTTAATGTTACAACGCTCTCATTCGTAGACGAAGCGAAGAAAGTGACACAAGCCCTCAAACATCGCCCTGTGTGCGAAGACGGGGCGTATCATAACTTTATGCTCTCCGTTTATGTACGTACAATGGCTCTCAAAGAGAAGTATGATATCTCAGATGGTAATGAGATATTCGCTTCGGCAGTCAAAAAAGTCTCTTTTATTGCAAATAATTAGTCTTTTAGGATTGCATATATAACATTGTTTAACTAATTTTACAGACGTGATAATTAAGTAATGCGAAACGAACACAAAGAAATAGATAAAATGAAGTACATCCAATTTGACAATTCTAAACTGCCTAATCTAGAGTATTCGCTTTTTAAGGAGATACTCAGAACGAATAGAGCAGGAGCATACATGAGTACGTCATTGACGGGTTGTAATACTCGTAAGTACCATGGTTTGTTGGTTTGTCCTATTGATGCATTTGGTGGCGAAGACTATGTTATGCTATCTTCGTTGCAATGTACGGTAGTTCAACACGACAAGACCTTTAACCTCGGTATTCAGCAATACAAGGATGAATATTTCGAGCCAAAAGGACATAAGTATATGTGTGACTACACTCCGGACCCAATCACTAAGATGAAGCACAGAGTAGGTGGTGTCGTTCTTTCTCAGGAGTTTATCTTTTCGGAAAACGAACATCAGGTACTTATTAAATATACATTGGAAGAGGCGCATTCGGATACATGGTTGCGTTTGAAGCCTTTCCTTGCATTCCGTAATGTTCATAGTCTTATGCAGGAAAATATGAACGTGAACACTCATTATGCAGAGGTGCCAAACGGTTGCAAATTTCAGTTGTATAGAGGTTTCCCAGAGTTGTACATTCAGACAAATAAGAAGTCAGAATATATCGCTATGCCGGACTGGTATCGTGATGTAGAATATATCAAAGAGAGATATCGCGGCTATGGTTATCGTGAAGACCTTTATGTTCCGGGATATTTCGAGTTCCCGATAAAGAAAGGAGAGAGCGTTGTAGTCTCGGCATCGTTGGGAGAAGTCGTTCCGTCGTCTCTTAAGAGTAAGTTTACGAGAGAGGTCAATCGACGCACTCCGAAGAATAATATGCAGAACATTCTTATCAATGCGGCACAGCAGTTTATTCTTCGTCATGACAACTCGGTGATGCTTAAAGCAGGATATCATTGGAAACGACCTCAGTTGCGAGATATGTTTGTTGCGCTCTCGGGTTTGGCTTGTATGCAGGATAATAAGAAAGCATATATCGAAATCTTTGAAACGTCGTTGCCTAATTTGCGTCGTCTGTATATAGAGCAAGCAGCGATGAATAATACATCGATAGATGTTCCTCTGTGGTTCTTCTATTGTTTGAATGAGATGGAGCGTTTCTTGCCTCGACAGATACGTTTGGTTGAGCAATTCGGATTGATGAATGACCTTCTCAATCACTATTGGAATGGGGTGCCGGGTAAGATGCACCGACTTGACAACGGTCTCATATATGCACGTAATGAGGGCGAGCCTCAGCAGTGGATGAATGCCAAGACTTCGTGGGGATTCCTTGTGACTCCGCGTTACGGCTGTGCGGTAGAGGTAAATGCCTTGTGGTACAATGCTATAGCGACAACTCTCGCAGTTGCTGCAACGTTGAAACAGCGTGAGTTTATTGAGATATGGCAGCCTCGTCTTGATATGATAGCAACGTCGTTCCTCTCAACATTCTGCAATGACAAGGGATATCTTTATGACTATGTAGATGGTAATTACAAGTCGTTGTCGATTCGACCCAATCAACTTATAGCCGCCGGTTTGCGATATTCGCCACTCACACGTGAGCAGAAGAAGGGAGTGCTTGATATCACGACACGCGAGCTACTTACCCCACGCGGTATTCGCAGTTTGACTCCGAAAGATGAGAAGTATCTTGGAGCTATGGATGGCAACAGCGACGGACGTGCAATGGCTAAGCACCAAGGTACGGCTTATCCGTGGTTGCTCGGTTTCTATGCAGATGTCATGATAGATGTACATCGCAATTCGGGCGTGGCACAGTTGCGGAGAATTGTCGAAGACTTTGAGTCGGAGATGACGGAGCATTGTATAGGAACTATCAGTGAGTGTTATAACGGCAACCCGCCACATCAGGCCAAAGGTGCTATCTCTATGGCATGGAATGTAGCTGCTATACTTAAACTTATGAAAATTATTGAATCTAAATAGACGTTGTATGAAAGTATTAATGTTCGGTTGGGAGTTCCCTCCTCATATATCGGGAGGACTTGGCACAGCGTGCTACGGTCTCACTCGAGGTATGGCTGCGGTGCCCGACCTTGATGTCTTATTTGTTGTCCCCAAAGCTTTTGGCGACGAGGATAAAAGCAAGGTGGAGGACATCATTGGTGCGAATAATATATCGGTAAAGAACAAGAAACTGCGAATGTCGCATGTCAACCAACACCTCGAATATCTCGAGGTAGAGTCTAAGTTGGTGCCATACGTTGACCCGGAGGACTTCTGGAAGTTGCGCTCCCTCAACGTGGGCGAGACATTCCGATTCCTTCAGACGGACGGAGAAGGGAAGTTTCACTTTACCGGCAAATATGGTACGACGCTTCTTGAAGAGATTCGTAATTACGCCATCATTGCTAATATCATAGCTCAAGAGCATGAGTTTGATGTTATTCATGCTCACGACTGGTTGACATACCCGGCAGGCATCGCCGCAAAGGAGGCAACGGGCAAACCTCTCGTTGTGCATGTGCATGCAACCGACTTCGACCGTAGCGGTGGTAGTGTCAACCCTGTCGTTTACGACATCGAGAAACGAGGCATGGAGGCGGCAGATAAAGTCATAACGGTATCGAACCTCACTCGTAATATCGTTATCGAGAAGTATGGCATTCTGGCAGATAAAGTAGTGACAGTGTACAACGCTGTCGACCCTATGAAGGACGAGTTTAGAAACTTTAGCCGTAAGGGGTTGGACGAGAAGATAGTTACGTTCCTCGGACGTATCACAATGCAGAAAGGTCCTGAGTACTTCATCGAAGCGGCTTACAAAGTGCTTCAGAAGATGGACAACGTGCGATTTGTGATGGCAGGTAGTGGCGATATGATGGAGAAGATGATTCGTCGTGCCGCAAGTCTGAAGATAACAGATAAGTTCCACTTTACCGGCTTCCTGCGCGGACAAGATGTGTACTCGATGCTCAAGATGAGCGACCTCTACGTTATGCCGTCAGTGTCGGAACCTTTTGGTATATCTCCCCTTGAGGCTATGCAATCGGAAGTGCCGGTTCTTATCTCGTATCAGTCGGGAGTGTCAGAGATTCTAACTTATGCACTTAAGACCGACTATTGGGACATTGACGCAATGGCCGATGTTATGTATGCCGTACTTAACTATCCGGCATTGGCAAAGGTCTTTGCTAAATATGGTAAAGAAGAAGTCGACTCTCTCGTTTGGGAAAACTCGGCCTTTAAGATTAAGTCTATTTACGATTCAGTTGTTTAACCTCCATTCAAAACAGATATGAAACAGATTTGTTTATATTTCCAGCTTCATCAACCTGTCAAATTGCGCAGATACAGGTTTTTCGATATTGGCAACGATCATTACTACTATGATGATTATGCCAACGAGAGCAATATCAATAAGCTTGCTCACACATGTTATTTGCCGACAAACCGCATACTTCTTGACCTAATCAAAGAGTACAAGGGAAAGTTCTCAGTAGCATTCTCTATTTCCGGTACGCTCATTGATCAGCTTAAGATATATGCGCCGGAGGTTATCGACAGTTTCAAGGCTTTGGCTGCTACTAAGCAGGTGGAGTTCCTTGCTGAGACATCGGCTCACTCTCTCGCAGCACTTCGTAATACCGACGAATTCCGTCGTCAGATAGCAGAGCAGGTAAAGATTATAGACGAGACATTCGGTCAAGTGCCGACAGTCTTCCGCAATACAGAACTTATCTACTCCGATTACATCGGAGAGGTAGTTTCGAGTATGGGATTTAAGGCAATGCTCAGTGAAGGAGCTAAGCAAGTGTTGGGTTGGAAGAGCTCAAACTTCCTATACTGCAACGCTGTTGAGCCGCGTCTGAAGATCCTTATGAAGAACTTCTCTCTCTCGGACGATATAGCCCTCCGTTTTAGCAATCAGTCATGGGACGCATGGCCTCTGACGGTGGATAAGTTCAAGTCATGGCTTGACGCTATCCCCGAGAACGAAGAGGTCGTAAATCTCTTCATGAACTACGAGACATTCGGAGCAAACCATAGCAAGGAGAGCGGAATACAAGAATTCTTGAAAGCCTTGCCCGCTGCGTTTGCCAACGACAAGGGATATGCCTTTACAACACCGAGCAAGGTGGTAAGTAAGCTCCAACCGGTATCTGCCGTACACGTGCCCACACCTATCAGCTGGGTGGACGAAGAACGTGACGCATCGGCATGGCTTGGTAACGAAATGCAAAACGAGGCCGTCGACAAGTTATACGCATTGTGCGACCTTATTGAACAGTGTACTGACGTAGCTTTGTTGAAAGATTGGCAGTACTTGCAGGCAAGTGACCACTTCTACTATATGGGAACAAAGTTCTTTAGCAACGGTGCAAACCGTGCTTATCAGAACCCATATCAGACACCTTACGAGGCGTTCATGAACTACATGAATATCCTCACAGACTTTACGCAACGTTTGCGACATCATGTGCCGTCGGTAAATCCGGAAGTGAGCGAACTTCTCGCTATCATCGACAAGCAGAACAATGACATATCAGGCTTGGAGAAACAACTTGTCAAGGCCGGCGTAGAACCTGTGGTGAAGAAGAAAACAGCGAAGAAAAGCACCGTCGTTAGCAAGGTGAAGAAGGCCGTTAAAGACGACGAGAAAGCATCTAAAACGAAGAAGACAAAAAAAATAGATAAATAACAATTAATACATGGAAAGTAAAAAGAATTTTGCTCCATCTGCAGAGCCACAGTGGAAGTCGATAGTTGTGAAGTCGCGCCTGCCGAAGGAACTAAATTGTCTGCATGAGATTTCTCGTAATCTCTGGTGGTGTTGGAACTACGAAGCAATAGAGTTGTTTGAAAGCATTGACCTTGATCTCTGGGAAGAGGTTGAAAAGAACCCTATCCGCTTGTTGGAAAAGGTCTCGTATGCACGTTTGAGCGAATTGGCTAACAATGCAAACTTCGTTGCGAAACTCAATGGTATCTATTCAAAGTTCAAGACTTATCTCGAACAACCTTTTGAGTACGCTCCGTCTATAGCCTATTTCTCTATGGAATACGGCTTGTCAAATATCCTGAAGATTTATTCCGGCGGTCTTGGAATCCTTGCCGGTGACTATATCAAAGAGGCTTCTGATAGCAGAGTAAATCTTGTGGCTATAGGTTTGCTGTATCGTTATGGTTACTTCAAACAGACTCTATCGATGTATGGAGAGCAGCAAGCAATATATGAAGCTCAAGAGTTTGAGAGCCTACCATTAGAAGAGGTTCGCAATGCACAAGGAGAACCTCTCTATATTCCTATCAACTTCCCGGGTCGTCAGGTACAACTTAAGGTTTGGAAAGTAAGTGTGGGACGTGTGCCATTGTATCTTCTTGATACAGACCACGCTCTCAACAACCCGGAAGACCGTTCTGTGACTCATGCTCTCTACGGTGGCGACTGGGAAAATCGTTTGAAGCAGGAAATGGTGCTTGGCATGGGTGGCGTTCGTTTGCTCAGCGCCCTCGGTATCGACAGCGATGTATATCATTGCAACGAAGGACATGCTGCACTCTTGAATTTGCAACGCCTTGTAGACCTCACAGATAAGAATCTCAAATATGAGGAAGCTCTTGAGGTTGTCAAAGCATCATCGCTCTTTACAACACACACACCTGTACCCGCAGGTCATGACAAGTTCGAAGAGAGCCTCATAGGCAAGTATCTCTATCATATACCCGAGTTGCTCAATATCGACTGGAACACATTCATGCAGCTCGGTCGTGATGACGACGGCAAGTTCTCTATGAGTGTCCTCGCAGCTCGTACTTCGCAGGAGATGAACGGCGTTAGCTGGCTCCACGGTGAGGTGTCAAAGCAAATGTTTAAGCACTTGTGGCCGGGTTTCACAGCCGACGAATTGCATGTCAACTACGTGACAAACGGAGTTCACTATGGCACATGGACTTCAAGCGAGATGCAACGTTTCTACGAAGAACATCTTGACTCAGACCTTATGAAAGATGTATCTAACAAGAGCTATTGGGAGAAGATTTACAATGTTGACGACGCAACTATTTGGGAAGTACGCAAAAAACTCAAACGCAAGCTCTTTAATTACGTTAAGCAACGCACATTCAGCAATATGCAGGCAAATCTCGACCCATCGTCGGTTGTAGAAGCATTGGAAGGCATTCGTCCTCATGCTCTTACTATCGGTTTCGCTCGTCGTTTCGCTACATACAAGCGTGCACACCTTTTGTTCTCTGACCTTGAACGTTTGGCTAAAATTGTCAACAATCCGGCACGTCCTGTTCAGTTCATCTTCGCAGGAAAGGCTCACCCTGCCGATGGCGGAGGTCAGGCTCTTATCAAGAATATCGTTGAGATTTCTCAGCGTCCAGAGTTCCTTGGTAAGATTATCTTCCTCGAGAACTATGATATGGAACTCGCTCGTCGTCTTGTGTCAGGTGTCGACGTATGGATGAACATGCCGACACGACCTCTTGAGGCTTCGGGTACCAGTGGTCAGAAGGCAGAACTCAACGGTGTGCTTAACTTCTCTGTCCTTGATGGTTGGTGGTACGAAGGTTATAAGGAGGGCGCAGGTTGGGCTTTGACCGACAAGCAGACTTATTCTGACCATAAGTATCAGGACGAACTTGATGCTGCGACTATCTATCACATGCTTGAGAACGAGATAGTTCCGCTTTACTACGATCAGACAGACGATGTTCCTAAAAAGTGGGTACAGTTTATCAAGAATTCGGTATCGAAAATTGCTCCAGAGTTCACTACTAAGCGTATGATAACCGACTACCTCGACCGCTTCTATATCCAGCAGGCAGAACGTGCAATAGCTTTAAGAGCTAATAACTTCAAGGCTGCTCGCGAACTCGCAACTTGGAAACAACAAGTAAATGCTGTTTGGAACGACCTCGAGGTTGTAAGTGTAGATATGTCGGATTTCTCTACTGAAAATTACGGCATCGGCGATACATATAATATCACCGTGACAATAGATAGAAAGAACCCTGTTGTAGATCTCGGACTCGAAGTGGTCTTCGCAAGTGGTAACGATGAGAACTCTCTTAAGATTGTTCATTCAGAACCGTTTACACTTGCTTCATCGGAGGGAACTATTGCCACATACAAGGCAGAACTCTCGCTCAACCTCCCGGGTATCTTCAAGTATGGTATTCGTATCTATCCTTCAAATGCAATGTTGCCACATAAGCAAGACTTTGCTTTGCTGAAGTGGATTTAGCAGATAGCTGTTTGTATATTATAGGAAGAGGGTCTGATTTAAGTTATTTTAGGTCAGGCCCTCTTAATTTATTCTCGCAATCTATTGATGCTAACTAATGCTTCGTGGAGTTTGTCATAGTCTTTGATGCCCGGTTCTATCTCGAAACGAGAGTTGATGTCCAAACCTGCTGCGCCAGACTGTGCCGCTTCGGTGATGTTTGTAGGGTTGATGCCACCAGCCAAGAACCACGGTTTGCGAATAGGCTGACGGAGTATCAGTTGCCAGTCGAATGATGTATCCGAACCGCCAAAGGCTTGAGACTTGGTGTCGAAGAGGAAATAATCGGCGCAGTCGTTGTATTGCCATACGTCCTCGAAGTCGTGTACCGACTTGAGGTTAAAGGCTTTGATTATTTCCAATCCAGTGTTGCGTAGTTCGTTGCACATCTCCGGTGATTCGTTGCCATGCAGTTGTAATGCTTGTAGGCCGTAGGTCTCAACATAGCTGCGTATCTCGTTGGTCGTGCTGTTCATAAATACGCCTGTGCGCTTTACTTTACGCGGTATGATGCTTAGCAGTTCGGGGTTCAGTTTTCCCAATACGCAACGTGGCGATTTGGGATAGAAGACAAAGCCAAGGTAGTCGGGTTCGAGAAACAGAATCTTGCTGATATTGTCTATATCAGTCATTCCGCATATCTTTATTTTGACTATGTTGTCCATAACGTAAGGGGTTGTTTGTTATGTATTTACAATGCTGCTTTAGCTATAGCGTCGGCGTCTAAACTACATATCTTGTATAGTTCGTTGGGCGAGCCGTGTTCGATGAATGTGTCGGGCAGACCGAGCATTTTTATCTCGATGTTGTAGTTGTGACGTGTTGCAAATTCAGCCACGGCACTGCCAAAGCCACCTGCGATAGAACCATCTTCTACGGTGATGATACGTCGGAAATGCTTCATGATATCGTGTAGCAACTCTTCGTCGAGAGGCTTTGCAAAGCGCATGTCGTAGTGTGCTGCGTCGATGCCTTGTTCTTTGAGCATCGATGTGGCTTTAGTAACAGTGATGCCGAGAGGTCCAAGTGACAGATAAGCTATTTCTGACCCTTCTTTTATGGTACGTCCCTTGCCTACTTCTATCTCTTGCATAGGTTGTTGCCAATCTACTATAGAGCCTTTGCCACGTGGGTATCGTATTACAAAAGCTCCTTTTTCAGGTAGTTGCGCAGTGTACATTAGGTTGCGCAATTCTACCTCGTTCATAGGTGATGAGATGGTAATATTGGGTATGGGACGTAGCATGGCTATGTCAAATGAACCGTGGTGTGTTGCTCCGTCGGCACCAACTAAACCGGCTCTGTCGAAGCAGAAGACTACGTTGAGTTTTTGCAGTGCTACGTCGTGTATTATCTGGTCGAAAGCACGTTGCGCAAAGGTTGAGTATATATTACAGAATGGCGTATAGCCACTTATTGCCAATCCGGCGGAGAATGTCACAGCATGTTGTTCGGCTATTCCGACATCGAAGGTGCGTTCCGGCATGGCTTCCATCATGATGTTGAGGCTACAGCCGGAAGGCATTGCGGGTGTAATGCCGAGTATCTTTTTGTTCTCTCGAGCCAGTTCGAGAATGGTATGTCCGAAGACGTCTTGAAACTTAGGGGCAGAGGGTTTGTCTTGAGGTTTGTCGAGAACTTCGCCCGTTTCGATGTCAAACTTTCCGCCGACAGCGTGCCACTTCGTTTGGTCTTGTTCGGCAGGCGAAAATCCTTTGCCTTTGACTGTTATGACGTGTAGCATCTTCGGACCTTTTATTTTCTTGAGGTCTTGAAGTATTCGTACAAGGTATATCACATCGTGTCCGTCGGCAGGTCCGAAGTAGCGAATGTTGAGACCTTCGAACATGTTACTCTGTCGGTTGATAAGGTTCTTGATGCCGTTGTTGAACTTGGTGAGGAAGTTCTTGCGGCTATTGTCGGAAGGACAAAGCTTGTCGAGCAGACGAGTCAGTCTGGCTCGGAAGTTGTTGTAAGTGTGTGAAGTAGATATGTCGAGAAGATATTGGTTGAGTCCGCCCGTCACCTTGTCGATAGCCATGTTGTTGTCGTTGAGTATGACAAGCATGTCGGGGTCGGAAGCCGACATATTGTTGAGAGCTTCAAAGGCCATTCCTCCTGTCATCGAACCATCGCCTATGATGGCTACCACATTGCGTTTGTCGCCACTTAGTCGAGCTGCGATAGCCATGCCCAAAGCTGCCGATATAGATGTCGAGGAGTGACCTACGCCGAATGCATCGTACTCACTTTCAAAGATGTTCGGGAAGCCATGAAGTCCTCCCAACTTACGGTTGGTGTGGAAGCGTTCTCTTCTTCCGGTGAGTATCTTGTGCCCATAAGCCTGATGACCAACGTCCCAAACGAGTTTGTCGTTGGGTGTGTCGAAGACGTAATGCAGAGCCACCGTGAGTTCTACTACTCCGAGACTAGCACCAAAGTGACCAGGATTGTGAGAGAGAGCTTCAATGATGAAGTGTCTCAGCTCGTCGCAAACTTGAGGAAGTTGTTCTATCGAGAGCTTTTTCAGGTCTTTTGGTGTATTTATGTCGTTAAGTAGTTTGTACATTATTAAAAAAATAGCGTGTGCAAAGATAAAAACAAATTATATTTGTAGCGCAGAAAGAATAAATAATAATGTCATGATAAAACAAATAATATCGTTTGTGGGAATAGTGGCTGTTGTGGCAGCTTGTGTGCCTGCAAAGAGATTTCAAGAGGCTGAACGTTCAGCAAATCAGTACCGAGTGGAGAGCGAAGAGTGCGCCGTAGAGGTTGACTTATTGAAAAAGAGAGTGGCGCAACTCGACGATGACGTAGAAAAGTTCGTTGCCGACAAACACACGTTGGAGCAGGATACGACGCTCTACGGCATGAAGAACAGGACGTTGCAAAATCAGCTTGCTATATTGGAAAATGACCTTCGTTTGTTGGCTTCACGCTTGGGAGATAGTCCGGAATATAAGGCACTTATGAAGCACCTCCTTCAGATGCAGGACGAGCTTGTGGGGATAGACATGCGTCGTGTGGATACTGAAAAAGCTATTGAAGAACAGAAAAAGATATTGGAAGACACCGAGAACGCCTTGGCGGAAAGCGAAGCTATGCTTGCTCGTAGCGAACAACAGTTGCAAGACAAAGACCTCGAACTCGAAAGCAAAAATATGGAACTCGCCGGTAAAGATGAAGAGTTGCGCAACAGAGATTCGCAGCTTGCCGATGCACAGCGTAGCATAGAGGAGCAGGCTGCTCGTCTGCGAGAACTCGAAGCCGCTTTGAGTGCGAAAGACTCGGCCATGGCAGAGCTTCGTAATACTATAGCCAATGCACTCGTTGACTTTAGCTCTGATGAGTTGGCCGTTCATCACAAAGACGGCAAAGTCTATGTCTCACTTGAAGAGCAATTGCTCTTTGCGTCGGGCAAATACGATGTCAATGACAAGGGAGTGCAGGCATTGAGAAAGATAGCTTCGGTGTTGGCAACACATAGCGAACTCGACATTGTGGTAGAAGGTCATACCGACAATGTGCCATACAACGGACGAGGTGTTCTCATTGACAATTGGGACCTCAGTGTCAAGCGTGCCACATCGGTATTGCGTATACTTCTCGACAGTGGCAACATACCTCCGGCACGCATTCAGGCTTCGGGAAGAGCAGATAGCTCTCCTATCGACTCTGCCAACACACCGGAAGCACGTCGCAAGAACCGTCGCACAGAAATAATACTTGCTCCTAATATTGATCAGATACTCAGTACATTGAAGTACTAAGAGACACACATGATAGACAGAGCGACCATTGACAAAGTCATTGAAACGGCAAACTCAAATATTGTCGACATCATTGGCGACTTCGTTTCCCTCAAGAAGCGTGGAGCCAACTACATAGGCTGTTGTCCGTTTCATAACGAGAAGACAGGGTCGTTCACCGTGTCGCCCGTCAAGGGCTTCTACAAATGTTTCGGCTGTGGCAAGGGTGGCAATGCCGTCACCTTTGTGATGGAGCATGAGCACATGACATTCCCCGAGGCGGTAAAGTATCTGGGTGGGAAGTTGCATATCGAAGTGCTCGACGTCGAGCCGACTCCCGAGATGCAACAAATCAAAAACGACAGAGAAAGTATGACGGCTCTTAACGAGTTTGCCAAGAATACTTTTATCTCCAATCTGTGGGACAATGACGAAGGTAAATCTGTTGGCTTGTCGTATTTCCGTTCGAGAGGGTTTAGAGATGATATTATCAGGAAGTTTGACTTAGGCTATTCTCTTCAAGCGCGTACAGCCTTCACTTCGGCAGCCATAGATGCGCATTTCAAAGAAGAGTATTTAGGGAAGACGGGACTTACTGTCTTTGGAGAAAACGGTTGGCGTTCGGACAGATTCTTTGGTCGTGTGATGTTCCCCATACATAGCGTCTCTGGCAAAGTCATAGCTTTCGGCGGTCGTGTGATGACAACCGACAAGAAGGTAGCCAAATATCTCAACTCTCCGGAGTCGGAACTATATGTCAAGAGTGACATCGTCTACGGAATTTATCATGCCAAGGCGGAGATAATAAAGCAAGATACTTGTTATTTAGTCGAAGGTTATACCGACGTTATATCTATGCATCAAGCTGGGATAACGAATGTCGTAGCCTCGAGCGGAACGTCGCTTACAACGAATCAAATACGTCTAATACAACGCTTTACGAATAATATAACAGTCATCTATGACGGTGACAATGCTGGTATCAAAGCCTCGTTGCGAGGTATAGATATGATACTCTCGCAAGGAATGAATGTCAAAGTGTTGCTCTTGCCCGAAGGGGAAGACCCCGACTCGTTTGCTCGCTCGCACACGGCCGAGGAATATATCAAGTACATAGATGACAACAAGACGGACTTTATCCGTTTCAAAGCCCAATTGCTATACGAAGAGGCAAAGAACGACCCTCTAAAAAAATCAAAACTCATCAACGATATCATGGAGTCTATCTCCGTCATCGAAGATAAGGTGTTGCGTTCGTTGTATGTCAAAGAGTGTAGCAAACTTTTGGATATAGAGGAGTCGACACTTTACGGCACATTGGAACAAAAGCTTGTGGCTGACGTCATTAAGAGTCGTGACGAACAGATTAAACTCAATGCCATAGCTCGGCAAGAGGCAATGCGTCAGCACGTGCAGACATCGGAAAATGCACCTCTCGACATGCAGCACAACCTCCCTCCCGCCATCAACGTGCAAACGCCGACAATGGCGGCTCATTATGCCGAGAAACTCATTAACCCCTTTGCAGAAGAAGAACGAGCCATACTGAAATTCTTTGTCCGTTATGTAGATAAACCGATGTTTGAGGGCACTAAAGATGCAACGACGGTCGGAGAGTTCGTCGTCTCGGCATTGATGGAAGACGAAATAGAGAGCACTGACCCGTTGTTTAATAAGATGATAGCAGTATACACCGAGGCAACGGACAGAACGACGGTCAGTCCCGGGACATTCGTCAACAGTCCGGACCCCGAAGTGTCGTCTCTGGCTGTCGACCTAATAAATGTACGTTACGAATTGAGTAAGATACATAGCAAGTTCGCAACCGTCGTGCCGGAGGAAAAACAACTCGATGTCTTTGTCGTCAGAGTGCTTAACGAGTTACGCATGAAGATAGTGATTAGAAAACTCGAACTGTTGAGTGTCGAACTCAAGGCAGCAGAGGAGTCGGGCGAAACAGAAGAGCGTGTCAACAACCTATTAGAAGAGTTGGTCAAATGGAACAAGGTGAAAGCCGAATATAGCAAATATCTTGGTATACGCGCAGTCTTATAATATAGAAAGAGAGTCAAAATATAGTAAGAATTATGAGTGAAGTACTACTAAAAGCATTGATGCAGCTTTTTGCACTTCTTACCGATGTCAAGCAGTCGGGGAACAACGGCCGTGCCAAGGTGGAGGAATTCCTTGCACGTCAGCTCAATAGTGAGTACGTAGAGCAGTCTCTCAAACGCTACGATTACTATCTCGGCAAGTTTCATTCCAACGCACTATCGTCGGACGACACTCTGCGCAAACAGCAAAGTTCGCTCAATCTTTCAAAACTTGTTACACTATGCGAGGAGGTTAACAAAGAGATAGACCTTGACGCAAAGATATTGATATTGTCATCGTTGCTCAACTTTATCCTCAAACCTGACGTGAGCGACGAGGAAGAGGTCTTCGTCGATACTCTTGCTGATAATCTGCGTATTCCGGCAGGAGACTATTGGAATATAAAGACTTTCACACTCTCGGAGCCTCTTAATGTCATCGACAAAGTAAAGTTGTTGCTTATCAACGGTCACCCCGACAAGCCCAATCCGGACATCAAACATATCTACATCAACAAACAGCGTGTCGATGTGTGGATTCTGCATGTCAAGAGCACCAATCAATTCTTGTTTAAATATACAGGCGAGCGAAATCTCTATCTCAACGGACATAAGATAGAACGAGGCAAGGTCTATCCCATGGAGCCAGGAGCAGTGATAAATACATCGCACGTCAGACCAGTGTATTATGGACATATCGCCGAGAAGTTCATCACACGTCAAGATACAGGACGTATCATATACCGTGCCGTAGATATCGAATATAAGTTTGGCGATAACTCTATCGGCATACATAAGTTTAGCTTTCTCGGTAAGTCGGGACAGCTTGTCGGTATCATGGGTGGCTCGGGAACAGGCAAGTCGACGCTTATCAACGTGATGAATGGCAACTACAAGTTGTCGCACGGCTCGATAACAATTAATGGTTACGATCTCAAGCGTGACAACGAACTGCTTAAAGGTGTCATAGGTTATGTCCCGCAAGATGATATGCTCAACGAGGAACTCACAGTGCAGGAGAACCTCATGTTCAATGCCCGCCTCATCTTCGATGGCAAGAGTCGCGAAGAGCAAAACCGTTTAGTAGAGAAAGCTCTAAATGATTTCGACCTCGTGGAGGCTCGTAACCTCAAAGTGGGAACGCCTCTCAACAAGATTCTCTCAGGAGGACAGCGCAAACGCCTTAACATAGCACTCGAACTCATGCGTGAGCCATCGGTGCTTTTTGTCGATGAACCGACTTCTGGGCTGTCGTCTCTCGACTCGGAGAAGGTTATGATGTTGCTCAAGCGTCAAGTACTCAAGGGCAAGCTCGTTATTATCAATATACATCAGCCTAATAGCGACCTTTACAAACTCCTTGATAAACTCCTCATCATCGACCAAGGAGGACGTATCATCTACAATGGCAATCCGATGAATGCCGTCGTATATTTCAAACGCAAGGCGCATTACGTCAATCCTGAAGAACGCGAATGTTACACTTGTGGCAATGTCAAAACCGAACAGCCACTTCGTATCATAGAAGCCCGTATTGTCGATACCTACGGCAAACTGATACGCAAGCGCAAGGTGAGTGCAGAGGAGTGGTATCAGCAGTATTGCGACGAGTTTGAAGCATCATTCGACTGGAAAACAAAGACAAAAATACAGAAAGAGAAGTTGCCACCCAACCTCTACGCAATACCAAGTCGATGGAAGCAGTTCACAACATACGCAAAGCGCGATGCGATGAAGAAGATAAAAGATGGTCAATATGTACTTATCAACCTCTTTGAAGTGCCCATCTTAGCATTCCTGCTTTCATTTGCCACAAAGTATATAGGCAATGGGGCAGAGTATTCGTTTTTTGCCAATCCCAATATACCGACATTCCTCTTTATGTGTATTGTCGTGGCGTTGTTCGTGGGATTGAACGTAAGTGCAGAAGAGATAATAAAAGACCGCAAGCTTCTCATGCGCGAGAAGTTCCTGAACCTCTCACGTTCATCGTATCTCAACAGTAAGATAATGAACCTCATGGTGATAGCTGCCGTGCAATCGTTGCTGCTCGTGCTCATAGGCAATCACATACTTGAGATAAAAGGCATGTTCTGGGGCTATTGGCTTATACTCTTCTCGACGTTCGTCCACGCCATAATGTTTGGCCTTAACATCAGTTCTGGACTGAAGACGGCAGTTGCCATATATGTCAGTATTCCGTTGATTCTTGTGCCACAATTGCTCTTCTCGGGCACAATGGTAGAGTTTGACAAGTTGCACGGAAGGATTAGCAATCGAGAGTTTGTGCCTCATATCGGCGATGCCATGGTGTCAAGATGGGCATACGAAGCATTGGCAGTCTATCAGTTTACGTCCAACGACTACGAAAAGAACTTTTATCAGTACGAACAACGACGTTCCGACGCATCGTATGCCATGTCGGTATGGATACCCGAGTTGTACGAACTCAACGATAGGTGCGAATCGTATATGCAAAATGGTGACAAAGAGATGTTGAAAGAGTCTGCCGATTTGCTCTTCACAGAGGTAAGCAAACTCTCTGACTCACAGCTGAAGAAGATGCCACGTCTTATTCGTCGTCATCTGACACCGGTGTATGATGCAAACAGTCATGCCATGATTAAGAATGAGCTCGATACGCTTAAATCTTACTATTCGCAGCAGTTCAAAGTCTATAACGCACAATGCGACAGTGTGAGTGAGGCTCTTGTGAACAAACTCGGATCGGCAACAAAAGTGGCGGAGATAAAAAAACGTTATACCAATGATGCCCTCGATGCTCTGCTCCTTAGTAAGCGTAACCTTCGACAGATAGAGGTGTATCCTGACCTTATAGTGCGAAAAAAACAGCCGGTGTACAACATTCCCGACAACCATTGGGGACGAGCGCATTTCTACGCACCGTACAAACGATTTGGAGATATCACCATGCCTACGATATGGTTTAATTGCATAGTGATATGGATTGTCTCGGCGATATTGTACTTTACCTTGTACTTCGACCTATTGAGACGACTGATAAGTTACATCGAACGTCTGAAGATGCATCGAATGCACAAGCGTTTGCAGAAACTGAGATTATAGATAAACAACATGATTATGAATGAAGATATAAAGCAAGCCCTCGAAGTATTGCAAAGAGGAGGCGTGATACTCTATCCTACCGATACGGTGTGGGGATTGGGCTGTGACGCCACCAATGCAGAAGCCGTCGCTAAGATATATGAGATAAAGCGACGCTCCGAGTCAAAGAGTATGATAGTGCTTTTTGATTGTGTGCAACGAGTGAATGGCTACTTAGATAAAGTGCCCGAAGTGGCTTATGATATGATGGAACTGTCAGACAAACCACTGACATTGATATTAGACGGCGCAAAAAATTTGGCTCACAACCTTATAGCCGACGATGGCAGCGTCGGAGTACGTGTGACATCGGAGGAGTTCTCAAAACATCTGTGTGCTCGTTTCAAACGTCCCATTGTCAGCACATCAGCGAATATATCGGGCGAGCCAACGCCAACGATATTCTCCGAAATATCAGCCGAGATAGTTGGAGCTGTAGACTACGTTGTAAGTTACCGTCAAGACGATGTGACGTCTCGCAAACCATCATCTATCATTCGTCTTGCCTCAAATGGCAATGTCAAGATAATAAGAGAATGATATACGTATGACAACAAAGGAAATAACAACAGTAGACCCAACGACATACAACTTCAAACATTGTGTCGGAGTGCAAAAGCGTTTTGATGACCTTGATCCATTTGCACATATCAACAACTGTGCCCAACAAGCATATTTTGACATTGGTAGAGCAGACTATCTCGGCCGGCTTCAAAAGGGAAATTTCTTCCTTGCCGATAAGGCATTACTCGTAGTGTCGTACAAGACCGATTTCGTTCGTCAAATAACATTTGAAGTGCCATTGGAAGTGTGTACGTCTGTCTATCATGTAGGGAATAAGAGTATTCGTATTATACAAGTCTTGCGCAACAGTCAAAGTGGTGAAATACATACTACATGCGACTCTGTGATGGCAGCTGTCGACATCAAACAGCAGAAGAGCATTGAAGTGCCGCAAATATGGCGTGACGCTATCGCAACGTTGGAAGCCTGAGATGAGATTCCAAAGGACTTCTCAAAACTGTATCTTAAATGTTTTTTGCATTATTGAGTTGTCAGAATTAAAAATATCTACTATATTTGCACCGCAATAAGCGATGGTTCGGTAGCTCAGCTGGATAGAGCAACAGCCTTCTAAGCTGTGGGTCTTGGGTTCGAATCCCAACCGAATCACAAAAAAGGAGACTCAGATGAGCCTCCTTTTTTTATTCCTCCGTTTGCGAGTTATCCTCAAGTCGCAGATATTTGACCAGTATAGTGCCTGGAATGCAACAAATTACTACATATATAAAAAAGTAGTCGTATCCCACAAGCTCTTGAACAAATCCGGATATCATGCCCGGCAACATCATGCCGAGAGCCATTAATGCGGTGCCGAGAGCGTATTCCGCTGTCTTGTATTTGCTGTCGCCTACGTAGAGAAGCAGAAATAACATATATGCTGTAAAACCAAAGCCATATCCCAGCTGTTCTGTTATGATAGCGGCATATATTGTCCAGCTATCTGCAACAGGTTGCCATATAGCCAAAGCCACATATACTAAGTTGGGCAGGTTCATAAATGCCACCATAGGCCATATAAGTCGTTTCAATCCGAATTTCGAAGCCAGCCACCCACCGACAACTCCGCCTAATGTGAGGGCTATCATGCCTAATGTGCCGTATGCAATGCCGTAGTCGGTCATCGACATGCCAAGTCCGCCGTTGCTCCTATCGTCAATGAGAAATGGCGTTGCTATTTTGGCGAGTTGAGCCTCTCCCAGTCGGTAGAGCAGAAGAAAAGCTATAGAGGGAACAACTCCTGGTTTGCTGAAGAATGACACTATCACCTCCTTGTATATCGTCAGACTGCTCGAACTATCGGACGTCGTGTCCGAGGGGTGAGGCAACATTCGGCTATTGTACAACCACAATGCAAGCATGACGATACTCAATGTGATGAATGCAACTGTCCACCCCCATGAGGAATTTGATGTATTCTTGCCATTGACGTAGTCGACAACGATAGGAATGAGCCCAACTGCGGCAAGCATAGCTACTTTGTAAAACACTGTGCGTATTCCGACAAAAAACGACTGCTGTCTGCTGTTGAGTGCCAACATATAAAATCCATCACACGCTATGTCGTGACTTGCAGACCCCAATGCGATGAAAAGCAATGTCAATAACGATAGAGGATAGAAACATTGCATTTGAAACGACAGACCCAATAACAAGAATAGTACAGCTACCACCATTTGAGTTATTACTACCCATCTGCGTTTAGTGGAGCAAGCTTCAACTATTGGACTCCAGAGAGGTTTAATAGTCCAAGGCAAGTAGAGAAGACTTGTCCAAAAAGTAAACGAAGCGACGTTGATACCCATGCTCTGATAGAACAGAGCAGATGTGGTCATCACAATGCTGTAAGGAATACCTTGATATAGATAAAGCGACGGAACCCAAAACCACGGTGTTTTATTCATGAGTCAGATATTTTTGTACATCTGCAAAAATAAGAAAAAGGGAAGAACAATCAGTATGGAGTATACATTATTAAATGTATCAACTGAGCTTATAGTATGTTAACAGCAAACCCGAAAGTAAAAAAATAGTTTTTTCTGTAACTTTTTTACGCAAAAACTTGTTAAAGTTTATTAGTAAGTCTACCTTTGCCAAAAGATGAGAAAGAATATAATTCTTTGGTTGTGCGTCGTGATGACATTTGCCTTTATGGGCTTGATAGTTATGCAGACTACATGGATTGTAGAAGCTTCAGAACTAAAGGCTAAGCATTTCGATCAAATGGTAAGACAGAGTATTGACGGTGTTATAGCAAGACTCGAAACAGATGAATATTCATCTGTTCGTTCGGCCTTTGGATATGACGTAAATGCTATAAAACCGTTGGTTAGACGTAGATTGAACAGTGCGTCGCAGTCTGTCGGTGGTATGAATTTGGGTGACGAGTACGAAGATTTCAATGTTACTCTCGATTTTGACTCAAAGGGACATTTTAGTATAATTACATATAAGGAGGACTCATTGGTCTCGGCACATAACGGACAGACGAGCGTAAATCTGCACTCTGACCTGTTGACAAGTGCAATGATGGCAATACAAGCTGAGCTTAAGAACAAGATAGAGGAGCAAAATCAGGCCATGTTGCATCGTCTCTTTGAAGAATTGCCTATCGAACAGCGTGTAAATCAGCAACGTCTTGACGGCTTGTTGATGCAGTACTTTGAGGAAAGAGGCATAAGTCAGATCTATGAGTTTGCAGTTGTCAGTTCGCAATCGAAGATAGTCTTCTGCACTCCGGGTTACGATCAGTCGGTAGACGTGCCGATATATCACAAGCGTCTGTTTCCCAATGATGTGCATGCAAAGTTGCATACATTGAGTGTCTATTTTCCTGAGACTCCGACATTTATACTTGAGTCGATGGGGTTGGTGATACCTACGGTGGTGTTTACGCTCATGGTTTTGGGTATATCAATGTATACCATAGTGATAATATCTCGCCAGAGAAAAGTTGACATTATAAAGAACGACTTTATCAATAATATGACGCACGAATTCAAAACGCCGATATCGACAATCTCGCTTGCCTCGCAAATGATGAAAGATTTATCGGACGTCATTAAGCCTGAGAAAATAACACATATCTCAGGCGTGATAATAGAGGAGTGCAAACGTCTCACACAGCAAGTGGAAAAGATACTTCAGATGGCGGCATTCGAAAAAGGCAAAGCAAGTTTGAAGTTGAAAGAGTCGGATGTGAATGCGATAATAGCGAAGGTTATAAATAGTTTCAGAGTGAAGGTGGAGAGTGCGCATGGGGAAATAAACGATATGTTGGAGGCAAAAGATAGTCTTGCGATGGTCGATGAGGTACATTTTACCAATGTAATATTTAACCTGCTCGACAATGCTTTCAAATACCGACGCGAAGAGCCTGTGTTGTACGTCAAGACGATGAATAAAAACAAGGGAATTGTAATCTCGATAAAAGATAACGGCTTGGGGATACCCAAAGATCATTTGAATAGAATATTCGAGAAGTTTTATCGAGTGCCGACCGGCAATGTTCATGATGTGAAAGGATTTGGACTCGGTCTTGCTTATGTGAAGAAGATCGTGGAAGATCACGGTGGTCAGATAGCAGTGGAAAGCGAACTTAATGTTGGAACAAAATTTGATATATTTTTACCTATAAAAAAGCAGTAAAAATGGAAAACAAGGAGCACAAAATTTTATTGGCAGAAGACGATGAGAACCTCGGCATGTTGTTGTGTGAGTATCTCAACGCAAAGGGGTTCAATACCGAGCTTATGCCTAATGGCGAGGACGCATATAATGCATTCGTCGCAAACAAGTATGATATCTGTATCTTTGACGTCATGATGCCCAAGAAAGATGGCTTCACACTCGCAAAGGAGATACGTATGTTGAATACTGACGTGCCTATTATCTTCTTGACAGCCAAGAGTATGAAGGATGATATTCTTCAGGGATTCAAGGTTGGTGCTGACGACTACCTCTCAAAGCCGTTCAGCATGGAAGAACTTCTATTCCGTATTGAGGCCATATTGCGTCGAACAAGTGGCAATGCGGCAACACAAGATGTCTATACCCTTGGTATTTTCAAGTTCGACACTCAAAAGCAACAACTTATCAATACATCGAATGAAAATTTGATAAAGTTGACAACAAAAGAATCTGAGTTGTTGAAGTTGCTCTGTATCAATGCCAATAAAGTGTTGGAACGTAACATAGCACTGAAAACTATTTGGGTTGATGATAACTATTTCAATGCTCGCAGTATGGACGTTTACATCACTAAATTGCGTAAGCATTTGAAGGAAGATCCGTCGGTTGAGATTATCAACGTTCATGGTAAAGGATACAAACTTGTCATGTAAGAGTAAAGACTTTTGATAAAGAGATAGTGTGACCGGCGAATGTATCGTCGGTCTTTTTTGTCTATCAATGCAGTGATGTTAAGAGCAAGCGAGGACCGTGTCGATAGATTGAATCTGGGGTGTAACGACGTTAATCTCTCGACTTTTTGCCAAAAAGTCGAGAGATTAGGCTATCCATGAGGGGGATAAAAGCCGAACCAAAGGTATCGATTGTTATGCTTTGTATAGTGAGAATCAATCGGTCGTAAAACACGTGCGGTTTGTTGAAAAAACCAGTCTTTGTGGCATCTAAAAATGCAAAGCCTGTTTCTCAATACAATTAAAATGGTTATCTTTGCATTGCAAAAAAGAGCGAGAGAGGCTTCGTAGTTCAATGGATAGAATATCAGATTCCGGTTCTGCAGATAGGGGTTC
>CALAUL010000097.1 GCA_937892255.1 uncultured Bacteroidales bacterium
AGCGAATTGAGGAGTATATTGAGAGTGAATACTATTTCAAAGAAGAGTTAGGAGGTGGGAGTTAGGAGATAGGAGATAGGAGGGAGGAGTTAGGAGATAGGAGAGAGGAGATATGAATGGGGAATTAGGAATGTAGAATTGGCAGTTAGGAATTAGGAATTATGCCTATTCTACCTGTCGACTGATAGTTGCTTGTAGATTAGAGATTACTATCAAAGTCGGATTACAAATCCGTTCGAGCAGAATTACAAATCCGCCAAAGCGACTCCGAACAACAAACACGTACAGCATAAGTGAAGTAACAGAGAGTAGCACACTCCTATTTGGTAACTTTTTCCGCACATTTTAGCCCTGTGCGTTAAGAAAATGGGATTTAAAATTCGCGGAAACACTTCGCTGTCTGAGCGCAGCGAGTTTAGAAGTGTTCGGATTTTAAATTCTATTTTTAGCTAAAGGGCGTCCGTGCGGTGGCTCTCTTTGCTTACTTTCTCTGTCCACACAGAGGAAAGTAAGTGCCCCGCGCACAGCGGACAAGATAAGAGTAAACGAGAATTATGAGTTAGGAATAAGGAGATAGAAGTTAGGAGATATGAGATAGGAGTTGACAATTGGCAATTAGGAATTTGGAATGGGGAGTTAGGAATTAGGAGATAGAAGTTAGGAGATAGGAATTGGCAATTAGGAAATAGGAATTAGAAATGAGAAATTAGGAATTGACAGTTAACAATTAAGAATTGGCAATTAGGAGATAAGAGAAAACATGGAGAAAAGGGGAATAAAGGGGAAAAGAATATTGGATACAATAGGTATATGGCAAATGTGGTAATTTGTTGGTAAGGGGTATTGCTCTTATCGGTTGGTTAGGATTTGCGAGACATTGATATGTGAGAGAAGTTGAATGATAGGGTTTGATTATCAATAATATATTAATAGTAAATAGACGTAAATAAAAGAAATGACTAAGCGATAATTTGTTATATTGTACAAGAATATATAATTTCGCATTGCGTTTGGTTTGATGCAAAAAGAAAGATTAAATATAAATGATGATTTAAGGGCTTTGCATTCATTTATAGGGGTCTGAAAGATAAATAAAGTATAAAGCCCAAAACCAATATTTACCAAATATGACAAAAAGAAGTGGTCATTGATTTGAAAAATAAAAAGAGTGAAGGTTAAAGAATATAGATTATAAAGAATTTATTTCTGGAATTATTAATAGTTGATATTTATGAAAAGAGTATTGGTCTGCATCATATTATTATCATTATTTTATGGATATATAGAAGCACAATTTGCGGAGGTTCAAGGTGTTTATTATAGCTTCAAAAATGATGGTACGGGAGAGGTTCAAGGTGTTTGTACTAATTATGAAGGTTTTACTGGAGATGTGTTTATTCCGTCCAAGGTAGTGTATGAGGGTTTAGAATACAGTGTGACAAGGATAAAAGACAATGCCTTTGAGAATATTGATAATTTAATAAGTGTTGTGATATCAGAGGGGGTGAAAGAGATAGGATCAGGAGCCTTTTATGATTGTAACTCTCTTACGAGTGTAACTATATTAGGTAGTGAGATAGAGATAGGAAATGGAGTATTTAGTGACTGTAACAGCCTTAGTAATATTACTATTCCAAAAGGATTAAAGGAAATAGCTGATTTTACTTTTGGCGGGTGTAGCAGTTTGACAAGTATTACCTTGCCGGAGGGTGTGACAAGAATAGGGTATGAAGCATTTGCTTCTTGTAAAAACTTGATGCATGTTGACATACCTAATAGTGTTAAGGAGATTGATAAAGAAGCTTTCTGGGGTTGTAGTAATCTTTTAAGTGTGGTTATACCGGATAGTGTTAAGTATATTGATAACTATGTTTTTAATGGTTGTTTACATCTTACATATGTTACGTTGCCGGATAGTTTAAAAGGGATATTGGATGATGCTTTTAATGGTTGTGAAAGTCTTTCAAGTATTAGAATACCTGATGGTGTGGATTTTATTGATTCGTATGCTTTTGATAATTGTAAAAGTCTTATGAACTTTGATGTGTCAGATAATAATAAAGATTATTGTTCTGTTGATGGTGTTTTATTTGATAAGTCTGTAAAAGAATTGATATTATATCCAGCAGGGAGGGAAGGTGTGTATACGATACCTAATGGAATTACAAAGATATGGTCTGGTGCTTTTCAAGATAGTAAAGGTCTCACAAGTGTGGTGATACCTGAGAGTGTTACGAAGATAGGAGATTATGCTTTTGAGGATTGTAGTAGTCTTACCAGTTTGACGATACCTAATAGTGTTACGGAAATAGGGCGTTCTTTATTTATAGACTGTAGTGGTTTGATAAGTGTTACACTTTCGGAGGCTATAAAGGAATTGGAAGGGCGTGTTTTTTCTGGGTGTAGTAATCTGACAAGTGTAGTTTTGCCTAAGGGATTAAAGAAAATAGGTGAGGAAGCTTTTTGTGAATGTAGCAATTTGAAAAGTATTGTTTTACCTGATAGTATTAAGGAGATTAAAAGAGGTGCGTTTAAAGGATGTAGTAGTCTTACAAGTATTGTGATTCCGAGAGGAATAGAAAGTCTTGGTGAGTATGTCTTTGAAGGGTGTAGTAGTTTAGTTAGTATAACAGTAGAAAGTTATTATCCACCAGAGGTAGAAGAGGGAGTGTTGTTAGAATCTTTCAAGAATATCACTGTGTATGTTCCAAAAGAATCTGTAGACTTATATAGGAATAGCGATGATTGGTCTATAGGTATTAGTATTAAGCCTATAGAATCAAATAATGATACGGTAGATATTCATTCTGATAGGGTTAGTAATGGTTCATTGTTTGCCCAAATAGTCTCATTGTGTGAAGAATCGATAATATGGATAATAATATTTGCATTTAGTGGAATAGGCGTGCTTTTATTGGCTTGGCTTGTTATTCGTAATAGTAAGAGGAGAAGGTAGGTTGTAAATATGATTTTTTGAAATGATATAGAGCAATTTTGATAAGTTTGATAAGTAGAGTTGACATAAGACAAATGAGAAGAGCTAAGTTTGCTTGAGCTATTCCATGGTAAGAAAAATCATATGGAGAGAAAGTTAGTTTAAACTAAGTTATGGTTAGAAAAGGAGCATGAGTAAAAATATAATAAAAACTACGTTTATATAATTATAATGTCAGTCAGATGAATTATCAGAGTTTAAAACGCTGAATAGTAATGATAATCATGTGCTTTTTGCGTGTAAATTATAGATTGAAATGAAAGATTATTAATTTGTAAATACGATCAGTATGAAAAACATTATCTTTATACTATTTGTTGTTCCTATGTTATTTTCGGCATGTTCTGCAGACTCAAAGAAATATATTATCGAGGATAGTGATGTCGTAGAAATACCAAAATCAGTTATAGAACGGATGAGCAATCATGAACTATGGATTGCACGTAATGAGATATATGCCCGAAAGGGGAGGAAGTTTACAAACACGTTTTTAGAGAGTTATTTTTACAACTGTGAGTGGTATAATCCTAAAATAGAGCCGGCTGATTTTGACGAAAATCTTTTGTCAGATGTAGAGAAACGAAACGTTGAGCTATTGTACTCAGAGCAGAAAAAGAGGGATAGACAAAAGATGTATCCGATAAAATGCGAATTCAATAAGGAGTATTCTATTGACCTTGATGGTGATGGTGTAAATGAAAGAATATCTGTTACATATAAGCAAGTTGAAAGGTGGGCTGAAGATATTCAAATACATATAAATGAAAAACATTATGATGCCGACAGTTATATAGAGTCTTTAAATGAACGAGGATATTATATTACAGATATTGCGCATAATAAGCCAGGTCTTGAAATAGCGTTAATGCGTGATGGTGAAAGTAATGCTTTAAACACTCATTTCTATGTTTATTCGGAAGGAGATGTTCAGTATATAGGTGAAGTGGGATTTTTCCCTTTTGAAGAGTATATCGAGATGGATGCGTTTGGTCAAGATAACACTGTGATTGCGATAAGTAAAACTTATGCGTTTGAAACTATATACTTATATGAGTATTGGATATATGATTTCGAGGCAAAAAAATTATCCATGCGTAAGGATTTGATGTATAATGTTGCTTCCATTAGAGAGAAGACACTAAAGAAACCGATATATGTATATACCGAAATGGATGTAAATTCTCCTAAAAAGTATTTGAAGCCACAAAAGTTGTATTTCATAGCGTCAGATGGTAATGATTGGACGAAAATCAAATGTGAAGATAATTCAATATGTTATATTTATTCACCGCATGGCCAAATAGAGGGAACTGATGAAGAAAAATATGAAATCATTGAGCCGTATATAATATTTGATTGAAATTAAGAGATAACCTATTGGCTTGGCTTGTTATTCGTAATAGTAAGAGGAGAAGGTAGGTTGTAACTTCCTCCGCACATTTCAGCCCTGTGCGTTAAGAAAATGGGATTTAAAATTCGCGGAAACACTTCGCTGTCTGAGCGCAGCGAGTTTAGAAGTGTTCGGATTTTAAATTCTATTTTTAGCTAAAGGGCGTCCGTGCGGTGGCTCTCTTTGCTTACTTTCTTCGCTTCGCTCAGGCGCAGGCGGAGCTCTGTCTGTTTTTTTTGAAAGGTAAGTAAGTGCCCCGCGCACAGCGGACAAGATAAGAGCAAACGTGAATTAGAAGTTAGGAATGAGGAGTTAGGAGATAGGAGGTAGGAGTTAGGAATTTTTCGATTAGGAATTAGGAATTGACAAAGTGGAATTAAGAATGGGCAATTAGGAGTTATCAATAAGGAATGGGGAGTTATGGAGTGTAGTACACGAACTGGTGTGGAAGGAATAGCAGATACGTCTAAGAAGGTTGCAAATCTTACTAATCAGGTTTTTGGCAGTAGATACAAAAAAGCTGTTTTAAATGAACTTAAACAGCTTTATGACGTGTTATTCACTTATTTTGCTGAAGCAATGTGGTATAATTCAACTATTATTTCTAATTTTGGCTCGTTTAAAATGGGGTATTGTTCCCAATAAAATCGTAAGTAATAATTTATCAGATATAATGAAACAATACAATTTTCTAAACAAGATTGTGGGTTGGGTAGTGTTTCTCATAGCTGCCGTCACATACATCTTGACAACCGAAGACAGTGCAAGTTTTTGGGATTGTGGTGAATTTATAGCCACAGCTAATAATCTTCTTGTAGGTCACCCACCCGGAGCACCTTTCTTCATGATTGTAGGACGTTTTTTTGCTATCCTTGCCCCCTCTCCTGATATGGTGGCAAAGATGATAAACATCATGTCGGCATTGGCAAGTGCTTTCACCATTCTATTCCTCTTCTGGACTATAACACATCTCGCTAAAAAGATATTCATAGACAATATCGAGGGTGGTATAGAACAGACATGGCGTACATGGTCAGTCATAGGAGCCGGAGCAGTGGGTGCCTTGGCTTATACTTTTTCTGATACATTCTGGTTTTCGGCCGTAGAAGGTGAGGTATATGCTATGTCGTCGCTCTTTACGGCAATAGTCTTCTGGGCTATCCTCAAATGGGAAAATGTGGCTGATGAGCCACACTCCAACAGATGGATTGTCTTCATAGCTTATATGATGGGACTCTCTATTGGTGTTCACTTGCTCAACCTCTTGTGTATTCCCGCTATTGTCATGGTATATTACTACAAGAAGTACGAAGTGACAACAAAGAAGACAATATACGCACTTCTTATCTCGTGTGCAATCATCATTGCTATTCTATATGGCATTATACCTGGACTTGTCAAAGTGGCAAGTTACTTCGAACTCTTCTTTGTCAACAAATGTGGCTTTGGCTATAACAGCGGAGCTATATTGTACATGATACTTCTCTTGGTAGCTGTCGTTTGGGGCATTTGGTATACTCATACACACGGACATAGAATATGGAATCTCATTGTGACATCTATTGCTGTCATAATATTGGGATACTCATCTTTCGCAATGATAGTGATTCGTTCGGTTGCAAATCCTACTATGGACCAGAATTCGCCGGAAGATGTATTCTCGCTTATGGATTACCTCAACCGCGAGCAATATGGAGACCGTCCGCTCTTCTATGGTCAGACATTTGCTTCTCCTCTCGATTATCAAAATTCTAAATTTGGCGAAGACGGAAAGCCTATCTACATACAGCGCAACGGCAAATACGAGATAGTAGAGCATCGTCCGGAATATAAATATCAAGGCAACATGCTCTTCCCTCGAATGTACAGCAGCGACGAACGCCATATAGAACAGTATAAGTTATGGTCAGGCTTCACAGGTCGTCCCATGAATGTCAAAGACAGAGAAGGCCGAATACAATCTGTCATGCAACCTACTATGATGGAAAACCTTCGTTTCTTCTTTAGCTATCAGGTCAACTTCATGTATTGGCGTTACTTCTTGTGGAACTTCTCAGGACGTCAGAACGACATACAGAGCCATGGCGAACTGATACACGGCAACTGGGTGACAGGCATACCTTTCATAGACGAAATGTTGGTAGGAGACCAAGAGCTATTGCCGGACTCACTTCGCAACAACAAGGGACACAACGTCTACTTTATGCTTCCACTGCTTTTGGGCTTGGTGGGCCTATTCTATCAAGTAAGCAAGAAGAGAGGCACAGAAGGAGTCAGAGGTTTCGTCATAGTCTTTTTGCTCTTCTTCCTTACGGGTTTGGCTATCGTGATGTACCTCAATCAGACACCGTTGCAACCTCGTGAGCGAGATTACGCTTATGCCGGTTCGTTCTATGCATTCGGTATCTGGATAGGCTTGGGAGTGTTGGCTATCGTCGACAAGATGATACAGTTTAAAGTGCCGGCTAAGGTAGCATCTATAGCATCTACTATTATCTGTATGCTATGTGTGCCGACACTCATGGCACAGCAGAATTGGGACGACCATGACCGCTCAGGTTGTACTATAGCACGCGACTTGGCTTATAACTACCTCAACAGTTGTGACGAAAACGCTATTATCTTTACCAATGGCGACAACGACACATTCCCGCTATGGTATGCACAAGAGGTCGAAGGAATCCGTACCGACGTGCGAGTATGCAACCTTTCGTACTTGCAGACAGCTTGGTACTGCGACCAGATGAAACGAATGGCATACAAGAGCAAACCTCTTCCTATATCGTTTACTCATGAGCAATACACTGCTGACCGTGATGTAATCTACATCATAGACCGTAACAAGGAATACATGGAGCTGGACAAGGTCATAGACTTCGTAGCAAGCGACAATGTGAAAACAAAGAGTTTGCCGGGTTACGAAGAGCGTATATGCTACGTGCCTGGCAAGAAATTTGTCATGCCTGTCGACACAGCGAAAGTTATAGCCCAGAATGTAGTGTCAGAAGAATATCGCGACCAAATAGCATCTGAAATGAGGATAACATGCAACAAGTCTGCCATGCTCAAAAATGAACTTATGGTTCTTGATATGTTATGTCACAGCAATTGGGAACGTCCTATGTACTATGCTGTCACGGTAGGAGGAGACAACTACTTCGGTCTCAATCCGTATTTCCAGCTTGAAGGACTCGCATATCGAATAGCCCCCATCAGAGCAAAAGCCGACAGCAACGGTCAGGTGGGACGCGTCGACACAGAAAAGATGTACGATAAGGTGATGAACAAATTCCGCTGGGGATTCTACAACAAGCCGGGCATCTACCTCGACGAAAATAAGACACGTATGGCATCTAACTTGCGCAACAACCTCTCTCGTCTGGCTATAGCGTTCATCGAAGAAAGCTATCAGACCAACGATACCGTTCTCGCAATAGACAAACTCAACAAAGCCGTAGCCGTCCTTGACAAGATACAGTACGAGTTGCCCGATGACATCATTCCGCACAACTATTTCTCGCTATTCCTCGCCAACGGCTACTACTTGGCCGACCAGCCCGAGAAAGCCGATGATATACTTGTGAAATTCGCAGATGAGAACATGAAAGAGCTTAACTTCTACCTCTCTCTCTCGGAGCCTCGCATGATGGCTGTACTGAGCGACATACAACGCAACTTGGCTATCTATAGCGAGATACTCAAGACTGCCAAAGGATTCGACAGAACCGAACTTACCGATAAGTTAGATGCCGAATACAATCAGTTGCTTGAAAAGGCAGAATTTGCATTCTACAAATAATGTTCGAAAACATGATAATACAGCCACCTGCATTCGTCAGGTGGCTCTTTCCAAAATGCTTATGGCGTTTGCACCGTAATGGCAAGGGCAAATATGTAGCTCTTACCTTCGATGACGGCCCTATACCCGAACAGACACCATGGGTGCTTGACTTGTTGGACGAAAATCATATTCATGCTACGTTCTTCTGTGTGGGAGAGAATGTAAGTCGTTATCCTCAAATATATACTGACATTATCAGACGAGGACATTCGGTAGGCAACCACACGTACAATCATCTGCAACTCTTCAAAGAAGGGGGAAAAGCATACCTCGCAAATGAAGAGAAGGGACGTGCCGCAATGTCGCACGATGTATCACTCTTCCGCCCTCCTCACGGACAACTGACACCCCCGGTAACTCGCAGTCTGCATCGCAAATACAACAAAATAGTCCTATGGGACGTAATGCCAAAGGACTATGACAAGAGCCTCACTCCTGATGAGGTGTTCGACAATTTGCGCAGATATGTCCGCAACGGCTCCGTGATAGTCTTCCACGACTCTATCAAAGCCGGAGAACGTATGCGCTATGCGTTAAGTCAAACTATAAAACACCTTAAAGACAACGGCTATTCATTCGTCTCTATCGACGAAGCCATTTCTTTAGGACTCTGTTAACAGAAAACAAAATACACTGATATATATGAACATATTACTTATTGGTTCGGGTGGTAGAGAGAATGCCCTCGCATGGAAAATGGCTCAAAGCCCAAAATGCGAAAAACTCTACATCGCACCGGGTAATGCCGGTACAAGCAACTACGGTACTAACGTTGCCCTCAACCCCAATGACCACGAGACGGTAAAAAAGTTTATCCTCGACAATGCAATAAATATGGTCGTTGTCGGTCCGGAAGAACCTCTTGTGAAAGGTCTTCATGATGCTATATTGGCAGACCCTGCAACATCTAATATCCCTGTCATAGGCCCACAAGCACAAGGCGCAGCCCTCGAAGGTTCAAAAGAGTTCGCTAAAGCTTTCATGGTCCGTCATAATATACCTACAGCTCGATACAAGAGCATCACATCAGCCAACATAGCTGAAGGAGAGTCGTTCCTTGCAAACCTCAAACCTCCATACGTGCTTAAAGCTGACGGATTGGCAGCCGGCAAGGGCGTCCTTATCCTCAATTCGCTCGAAGAGGCAAAATCCGAATTGCGTGAAATGCTCGGTGGTAAATTCGGTTCGGCTTCGAATACCGTTGTCATTGAAGAATACCTCAGTGGCATAGAGCTATCGGTATTCGTCCTCACTGACGGCAAGTCGTATGTAATACTTCCTGAAGCGAAAGACTACAAACGCATAGGTGAGGGCGACACAGGCCTCAATACTGGCGGTATGGGTGCCGTATCGCCCGTTCCTTTTGCAGGCAGCGAGTTCATGAAAAAAGTCGAAGAACGCATCGTAAAACCTACCGTCGACGGACTTCAGAAAGATGGTATCCCTTATAAGGGCTTTATCTTCATCGGTCTTATGAACTCTGACGGAGACCCTCAAGTCATAGAGTACAACGTTCGCATGGGTGACCCTGAGACAGAAGTTGTCATACCTCGTATTAAGTCAGACCTCGTAGAACTCTTCGAAGCTGTGGCCAACGATGACCTTGCCTCTAAGAACATCGAAGTATCCGACGACACATGTTGCACGGTGATGATGGTAGCAGGTGGCTATCCGGGCGACTACAACAAAGGCGATATAATGACAGGTTTCGAGAAGGTCGAAGGTTCTATCCTTTTCCATGCCGGAACGAAGCAGACTCCCGACGGTGTCGTTACAAATGGAGGCCGTGTCATAGCTGTATCTTCTCTTGGCAAAGACAAGAACGAAGCTCTCGCCAAGTCGTATGCAAACGTGGCGCATATCGAGTACAAAGACCGATACTTCCGTCGCGACATAGGCAAAGACCTTGACAAATACATGTAGAATCCGCATGACACATACAAAAGGCGTATTCATTTTCGTTTGAATGCGCCTTTTTTATTACAATCTAATTTTTTCGATAAATATTTAGACTTTATTCGGAAATATGATTACCTTTACTGCATTGTGAAAATTTTGGCAAGTAGAACAGAAATGAATCTTGATAATTATATAAGGAAAGACAAATTCTTAGAAGTTGTTGATATGCAGCATTTTACCCCCCCCCCCCCCCCCACTTTTTTGCTGCCTTTTAGGAGAGAGGGCAGAAGTCGGATATTTAAAAACATTTTACATTAATAAT
>CALAUL010000098.1 GCA_937892255.1 uncultured Bacteroidales bacterium
CTCATGGAAGCAGGCATCGCCGTTGACGAATCTCTCATCATAGAGGCGGACTCTGACTTTCTCTTCAACCGTGCAGAGGACAAACTCATAACCATAGCACCGGAGATTGACGGTGTGTTCGCCATCAACGACTCTACAGCCATAGCGGCAATGAAGCTCTTTCAAAAGAACGGCTACTCCATTCCCGACGACATTGCCGTGATAGGCTTTGGCGATGGACCTGTCAACGACGTTGTCTCGCCCACTCTATCGTCTGTCGTTCAATCGGGATACGAAATAGGGTGCGAAGCTATGAACATGCTCATCAAACAGATTGACACCGATATCATTACTCTCGACTACGAAACACGTGTTTTCACTCCTACACTAAAAGTCAGAGAGTCGACTAAGAGACTCAAATAATTATCCCGACAACATTTGTTGTCGGTTTTTCTTTTTTTAGACCTTTAAGCAGTCCTCTCAACGCTGCTTGACTTGCCACTCAACAACCTTTAGCTCTGCCGGTCTTCTTTATCATGAGAGATATTGCCATACAGCGCCCATCACCCTCATTCCCGAAAACGTTTGCAAAAGAGCTTACAGAAAAAAAGCGTCTTTCTTACAATATTTTTCGCTTCTTATCGCAAACGTTTGCAACCTATATATCCCCTCTCTTCAAACAGCTTCCTCGCTATGGTCTACCCTCTTACGATGTTACACTATAGCGCACTATTTGCTACTTTTGCATTGGACATATTTGAAGAGCCAAGCCAACGGCTCTATAATATCACCGGCAACACAAAATACTGTATAATAACAAAAAGCAAACAACATGAAGCGCGATTTATCGTTTAGAGCTCTGACCGACCTCAGTTTCGGTTTCTTCGGAGTACAGATAGCATACGCTCTGCAAAATGCGAACATATCACGTATCTTCGCCACCTTGGGAGCTGACCCGCACGACTTGAGTTTCTTTTGGATACTGCCACCTCTGATGGGCATGTTGGTACAGCCCATAGTGGGTACTCTTTCGGACCGCACGTGGACACGGTTTGGGCGTCGTATCCCTTACCTCTTTGTCGGCTCGGCTGTTGCCGTAGTGGTGATGTGTCTGTTGCCCAACGCTGGTGCTTTTGCATTGTCTGTATCGGCAGCTATGGTATTCGGTCTCGTGGCTCTGATGTTCCTCGACACATCTATCAACATGGCCATGCAGCCGTTTAAGATGCTGGTAGGTGACATGGTCAACGAGAAGCAAAAGAGCCTCGCATACTCTATTCAGAGTTTCCTATGCAATGCCGGCAGTTTGGCAGGATATGTCTTCCCGTTTATATTCACATGGATAGGTATATCCAATGTTGCCCCCGAGGGTGTAGTGCCAGACTCTGTGGTATACTCGTTTTATATCGGTGCCGCCATACTCATCTTGTGCGTCATATATACTATGGCACGAGTGAAGGAGATGCCACCTAAGGAGTATGCCGAATTTCATGAGATAAAAGTGACCGAGGAGAAGAGACAGAGCCACTCATGGCTGACGTTACTACGCAAAGCTCCTACTGCTTTCTGGACTGTGGGTCTGGTGCAGTTCTTCTGTTGGTCGGCATTTCTCTATATGTGGACATACATGCCGGGCGGAATAGCTGAGATCTCTTGGTCTACTACCGACGTGACTTCCGAGGGTTATCAAGAGGCAGGCAACTGGGTAGGCATTCTCTATGCTGTACAGGCTATAGGCTCGGTGATTTGGGCTACAGCGATACCGCGTTTCAAAAACACTAAGATGGCTTATGTCGTCAGTTTGCTCATCGGTGCTGTGGGCTTTGCAAGTATCATGTTCATCAGTGACAAATACCTGCTCTTCATACCACTGCTCCTCATAGGTTGCGCTTGGGCGGCTATGCTGGCTCTGCCTTTCACATTGCTCACCAATGCACTCAAAGGCTCCGACTCCATGGGAGCATACCTCGGTTTGTTCAACTGCACTATATGTCTGCCTCAGATAGTGGCGGCTGTAGTTGGAGGCTCTTTACTATCCCTCGTGGGAGGTAGTCAAGCTACGATGTTGACAATATCGGGTGTATTGCTCGCCATAGGTGCATCATCAGTCTATTTCATCAAAAGCAAATAACATCACAGATTCGCTCTGCCGTATAGGCATCAGTACTTCTCTCCACCAGAGACGATCTGTCATGAGATAACATTTTACTATTATTCACTATGATTAAAGGTGCTCTTTTTGACCTTGACGGTGTCATCGTCGACACCGCAAAATACCACTATATAGCTTGGCGTCAACTGGCACAGAGCTTAGGCTTCGACTTCACGGAGCTTGACAACGAACGTCTTAAAGGTGTCAGTCGCATGGCTTCTCTCGATATACTTCTCGAAATAGGTGGCATGCAAGAGAGATTCTCCAATGACAAGAAACAACGCATGGCTACCGAGAAGAACGACAGATATGTGTCTCTCATAAGACAAATGAGACCCGACGAGATTCTCCCCGGCACAGAGGCTTTCCTTACAGCCTTACATCACAAAGGCATAAAGGTTGCTTTAGGCTCGGCAAGCAAAAACGCAATGCTGATACTCGACAACTTACGTCTTACGCCTCTCTTCGATGCTATCATCGACGGCACAAAGGTGTCAAAGGCAAAGCCCGACCCCGAAGTGTTTCTCAAGGGCGCCGAGGCTTTAGGTCTGCGTCCCGAGGAGTGTGTTGTCTTTGAAGATGCCGTAGCAGGTATCGAAGCGGCACGTGCCGGTGGCATGAAGTGCGTCGGTATCGGTTCGCCTGACGTCCTCACTAAAGCAGACATAATCATCGACGGTCTGCACGAAATGACAGTGGAAAAACTTATTAATCTCTAAACGACATGAAAAAGTATCTCACCCCCGATGAGTGGTGCATAATAGAAGAGGGTTTCAACCCCGACAATCATCGCTCATCTGAAAGTATATTCTCTCTTGGCAACGGCAAGATGGGACAACGTGCCAACTTTGAAGAGCGTTACACAGGCCCCTCACTACAAGGCTCGTATATAGCCGGCATTTACTACCCCGACAAGACACGCGTCGGCTGGTGGAAGAACGGCTACCCAGAGTATTTTGCTAAAGTACTCAACTCACCTAATTATATAGGTATCGACGTCCTCATCGACAGCCAACAGCTCAACCTCTTCATCTGTAAGACAACGAATTTTCGCCGTGTTCTCAACATGAAGGAGGGTTCGCTATCACGCTCTTTCATTGCCGAAATGCCCGATGGCAAACAGGTAGAAGTGACTACCAAACGTTTCCTATCTATGGTCGACACCGAGACAGCTGCCATACGCTACAGTGTCAAGTGCCTCAACTTCTCCGGCTCTATATCGTTCGTGCCTTATATCGACGGTGGCGTCATCAACACTGACAGCAACTACGATGAGACATTCTGGAACGTGACAGATATGAGCGTCAAGGCAGGAGAGGCGTCACTGGTTGCACAGACCAAGAAACTCGACTTCCGCGTGGCTTTCTCTATGCGCTATAAGATACTGCGCGGTGACAAGACAGAAGAGATACGCCCCGAACTGATAAAAAAAGAGGCTTGGGTAGGCAACAGAATCAACATTCCTTGCAGCAAAGACGAGAGTGTCACTATAGAAAAGTACATAGGTGTGTCAAGCACTCTCAACCACAACGCCGACAACATCAAGTCCGCATCACAACGAGAAGCCGAAAAGGCTCTTACCAAAGGGTTCGATAAGATGTATTCCGAACACTGCAACTACTGGAAACAGAAATGGCTGAAGTCTGACATTGTAATAGAGGGTGATATCGAAGCCCAACAGGGTATCCGATTTAACATCTTCCATCTCAACCAGACTTACACAGGTGAGGATTCGCGTCTTAACGTCGGTCCCAAAGGCTTCACGGGCGAGAAATACGGCGGAACGACATATTGGGATACAGAAGCCTATTGTATACCATTCTTCCTCATGACAGCACCACAAGAGGTGACTCGTCAACTCCTCGTCTATCGCTACAAACATCTCGAAAGAGCTATCGAAAATGCCCAGAAACTCGGATTTGACAACGGCGCCGCTCTTTATCCTATGGTGACTATCAACGGTGAAGAGTGCCACAACGAGTGGGAGATAACTTTCGAAGAGATACACCGCAACGGAGCTATAGCCTTCGCTATATACAACTACCTGCGCCATACCTGTGACTTCAAATACCTCGAAGAGTACGGCCTCGAAGTCCTCATAGCTATCGCTCGTTTCTGGTGCCAACGTATCACTTTCTCCGAAGAGAAAGGCAAATACGTCATGCTCGGTGTGACAGGCCCTAACGAATATGAAAACAACATCAACAACAACTGGTACACCAATCGCCTCGCTTGCTGGTGCATGGAATATACCCTCGAAGCTATAGAGATAGTGAAACGCAACACCCCTACTGCTTGGAGCCGTATAAAGAACATGACAAACTTCGATGAGACAGCAGAGCCTATGCTTTGGAAAGAGAGAACAGACAACATGCACTATCCATACAACGATAAGTTGCAAATCTATATGCAACAAGATGGTTATATGGACAAGGAGCAACGTCTCGCCTCAGATCTCAAACCGGAAGAACGACCCATCAACCAGCATTGGTCTTGGGACAGGATATTACGTTCGTGTTTTATCAAGCAGGCCGACACTCTACAAGGCATATACCTCTTTGAAGAGTGTTTCGACACTGATACTATAACACGACATTTCGATTTCTACGAACCGCGCACCGTTCACGAGTCATCACTCTCACCTTGCGTACACTCCGTCTTGGCTGCTCGCATAGGCAGAACAGAGAAGGCCTACGAGATGTATCTGCGTACCTCACGCCTCGACATCGACGACTACAACCATGAGGCACACGAAGGTCTGCATATCACCTCTATGGCAGGCACTTGGATGAGTATCGTCGAAGGTTTCGGTGGCAAGAGGGCCTACAACGGCAAGCTACACCTCTCACCTATCATACCCGACAAATGGAAAGAGTACTCATTCCTCATCACCTTCCGCGGACATGACATCAAAGTGACCGTCGACGGACAAGGAACGACAATATGTCAGAAAGGCAACAGCAGTTTGCTACTCAACGTATACGGTCAGGACGTAGAGATTAACGCCGGCGAGGTTCGCACATTCATTCGCAAATAACATGTAATCTATTTCTATCATGAACATCAGACATTTGACATTAGCCATAGCTTGCACTCTCTTCTCCCTGCCCCACATGGCACAGAAGAAAGTAGCACTGCAACTCCAACATGTTGAACCGATGAATTGGTGGGTGGGCATGAACAACCCCAACCTCCAACTACTTGTCCACGCTCCTCGAATAGCAGAGACAGTACCCGTCATCGAATACGAAGGAGTAACTATCAAAGAGGTCATTCACACCTCCAACCCCAACTACCTCTTCATCAACTTGGAGATAGCACCAGAGACACAAGCTGGCTCTTTCAACATAGTATTCAACCGCTTAGGTGTCAAAATAGCCTCTTACAACTACCAACTCAAAGCACGCAAAGAAGGCTCCGCTCAACGTATGGGTTTCACAGCCGATGACGCTATAATGCTCCTCATGCCAGACAGATTCGCCAACGGCAATACCGCCAACGACAATATAGAGGGTATGAGAGAGAGAGCCGACCGCAACAAACCTTACGGACGTCACGGAGGAGACCTGAAAGGTATCAGCGACAACCTCGACTACTTCACCGACCTCGGCATGACAACCCTATGGCTCAACCCAGTACAAGAGAACGATATGCCGGAGTCGTCATATCACGGATATGCCATAACAGACTACTACGCCGTTGACAGACGTCTCGGCTCCCTCGACGAATACAAAGCTCTCGCTGAAAAGATGCACAGCAAAGGTCTCAAACTCGTCATGGACATGGTCTTCAACCACTGTGGCACCGAACACTGGTGGATGAAGGACCTCCCCTGCGAGGACTGGATATTTCAGTGGGGTGGCAAATACCAGAACTCATCATTCCGTCTCTCTACTGTAGCTGACCCACACGTATCAAAACGCGACCTACGTATAACAACAGAAGGTTGGTTTGATAAGAGCATGGCAGATATGAATATGCGCAACCCTCTTGTACGAAACTACCTTATCCAAAACTCTATATGGTGGATAGAAGAGATAGGGTTAGACGGCATACGTCAGGATACTTATCCTTACCCCGACAAAGAGGCTATGCGCGAATGGAACATCAGAGTACGCCAAGAATACCCTAACTTCAACATAGTAGGCGAGGTGTGGATTTCACACGCTTCAAAACTCTTCTACTGGCAGAAAGACGCTCTTAACAAAGACGGGTTCAACTCCGAATTGCCGACCATAATGGACTTCCCTCTCCAAGAGGCTATATGCAGAGCTTTCACCGAAGCTCCGGGTTGGGATACGGGTATCATGCGCCTTTATGACGCCCTGGCTAACGACCACCTATATGCCAACACACAGAACATCATGGTCTTCGGAGAGAATCATGATGTCGGTCGCCTGCTCAATCAGGTTGGTATGAACATCGACAACCTCAAACTTGCTACCGCTTTCCTCGCTACCGTAAGAGGTATTCCGCAGTTGTATATAGGCACCGAAGTTCTCATGTCAGGCAATGGCTTTGATGGTCACTGCTTCATCAGAGAGGATTTCCCGGGAGGCTGGGAAGGCGACAAAGCGAATTACTTCACTTCACGTCCTCAAGCAGCCGATGAGATGTACCATTATACAGCACGTCTGTTCAATTACCGTAAGACATCTGACGCTATACGCAATGGCAAACTGACTCATTTCCTTCCGGAAAACGAAGTATATGTCTTCTTCCGTCACACCGACAATGAGAAGGTCATGGTGATACTCAACAACAACAAAGAGCCTCAGACTGTTAACAGCGACACATACAGCGAGATACTCTCTCCGACAGCCAAAGGAAAGGATATAATAAGCGGTAAGGCATTCGACACTCTCTCCTCTATCAGCATACCTGGCAAAAGTGCCATGGTCATAGAGTGCTCAGAGTAACAGTTACAGACACGAACTAACAATAATACCGACAAACTCAGTCAGAAGGAGACATCTCCTTCGGCTGAGTTTTTTT
>CALAUL010000099.1 GCA_937892255.1 uncultured Bacteroidales bacterium
ATGCTATTGCTACTGCCCTCGACCTAATACGTCTTGGAAAAGCAAACGTTATTGTCAGTGGTGGTTCGGAGGCTGCAATTTCTGAACCTGGTTTGGGAGGCTTCTCTTCTATGAAAGCTCTCTCGAGTCGAAATGATGACCCGAAGACTGCGTCACGTCCATTTGACAAAGATCGTGATGGTTTTGTAATGGGCGAAGGTGGTGCATGTCTCATCTTGGAGGAGTATGAACATGCAGTAAAACGTGGAGCGCATATCTATTGTGAGCTTGCTGGTGCTGCATATTCGGCTGATGCATACCACATGACAGCACCTCATCCTGAGGGCGAAGGAGCAAGTCGTGTGATGGCTAACGCTCTTAAAGATGCAGGCTTGAAACCGGAAGACATTGACTATATCAATGTTCATGGAACTTCGACGCCTCTTGGTGACCGTGGTGAGTTAAAGGCTATTGCTAATGTTTTTGGTGATAAGGCTTATGACTTGAATATCAGCTCAACAAAGTCAATGACAGGACATTTGCTTGGTGCGACAGGAGCTTTGGAAGCTATCGTCTGCGTGAAGGCTATTGAGAATGGCATTATACCACCGACGATTAATCATTTCGAGGACGATCCTGAGATTGACAGCAAGTTGAATTTGACATTCAATGTAGCTCAGAAAAGGGAAGTAAAGGCGGCTTTGTCTAATACTTTCGGTTTTGGCGGTCACAATTCGACAGTAATCTTCAAGTCTTTGTAATTTTGATTTTTCTAAACAAAGATATGGTAAAACTCTTTTCTCGTAAGGGAAGAGAGTTTTACTTTTTTTTGCGCAAATGTGTCGGATATTTTCCTTCAAGCATTTCTCTCTTTCAGCTTGCATTTATCCATAAATCGTCAATATCGGATTTATACAGAGGTCGCAAAATCCCGGTAGATGTTCATAACGAACGTTTGGAGTATTTGGGAGACGCTGTTTTGGGAGCTTTGGTTGCTGATATTCTTTGTGTGAAATACCCTGATTATGATGAGGGACAGCTCACCAAGATGAGGTCATTGTTGGTAAGTCGCAGAAGTCTAAATGTCTTGTCGAAACAGTTGGGATTAACTAATTATATCAAGTCAAGTTATTCGACAGATGAGATATGTAAAAGTCATATTCCGGGAGATGTTTTTGAGGCTTTCGTGGCGGCAATATACCTCGATGGGGGATTCCCCAAAGTCAAACGTTTTGTAGAGAAAACAGTTGTCAGTGAGTCGAATATCAAACGTGTGTCAGGAATTGATGACGGTCAGATAAACTATAAGTCGAAGATTATAGAGTGGGGGCACACGGTTCATAGAGAGATAGTTTTCGATACTCACTATGTGGAGGGAGACAGAGGAGAGTTCGTGTCGTCATTGAAGATAAATGGTGTCATCTTTACTGAGGGCTTCGGCATGCAGAAGAAGCAAGCAGAGCAGGAAGCTTCGCGTATTGCTTTGGAGCGTTGCGAGACATGGACAGATGATTCTGATTGTCCAAAGTCGGAGGAAGTTACAACAGAGGAGACTATAGAATTGATGTCAGATTCTCAACATTTAGAGCAGGTTTAACATTCTCGATGCTGTGACGCCTCGTTCTCCCCATTTTTCTTTTGTTTTGTCGCCAGTGTTGGCATGTATATTGACAGCAAGTATGGTAGCTTGTTCGGGTTGGTACCCTTGAGCCAATAGAGCTGTTATGACTCCTGTTAGAATGTCGCCCGAACCTCCAGTAGCCATTCCGGCATTTCCTGTGGTGTTGAATATTAGTCTTTTGTCTGGTGTGACAATGGTTGTGTATGCGCCTTTTAGGACAACAATTACATTGTGTGAAGAAGCAAAGTCTGTGGCCGTTTTAAGGCGCTCGAAACGTGTGTTGTGAGGGTGTGTCAATCTGTCGAATTCACCTTCATGGGGTGTGAGAATCGTGAATGGAGGAACAGCATACCCATTATCCATGAGTTTGCGTAGGTGAAACAAAGCATCGGCATCTATGACTATTCTCGTATCTTTGTAGGCGTCGAGAGTAGCGCGTAAAAAATTTGTTGTGGACTCGTTGCGACCTATACCCGGACCTATCCCTAATGCTTTGATGCTCTTTTTGTAATATGAAGCAGACCAGTTGTTGTGAGAGTTGTCGTCTGAACATAAGGCCAAAGCTTCTGGTACATTAATTTGCATTATTTCATATCCACAACGCGGAATGAGGGTCGTTAAAACACCTACGCCACTATTGACGCACGCTTTAGCCGCAAATGTCGCAGCTCCCATCATGCCGAATGAACCGACAACGAGCAAAGCTCTGCCCATGTCCTCTTTATTGGCAAATCTGTTGCATTGGCGTGCATTTGCTAATGCGGTGTCTGCCGTCATATAGTACAGAAGTGATGGCGTCTGTTCGATGGCTGACGGATGAAGTCCTATGTCTGTAATATGCCATTGTCCGACGTAATATGCCGTCTCAGGTAAGAAAAATGCTAATTTGGGAAATTGAAAACTTATAGTATGAGTCGCCTTTATGATATGATTCTGTTCGTTGTTGAAAGTCTCTTCCGTTCTCAATCCCGAAGGCAAGTCGATAGATATTATTTCGGCGTTCCAACTGTTTATGAGCTCAATGCGTTGTGCTGTTTGTCTCTCTACCGGGCGGGAAAGACCTGTTCCGAAGAGTGCGTCTATTACAATGACGGTTGCTTCAATGTGTGAAGGAAGTTCTTCGTTTATGTGAATTGAACAACGGTTGTTCTCTTGTAATTTATCAAAATAGAATTGGCAATCAGCAGAACGTTTATTGGCCCTGTTTGGATAACTCCATACTTCTATCTCCCAGCCTACTATCGAGAGCATGTCGGCAACAGCAAGTCCGTCACCACCGTTATTGCCGGAGCCAGCAATTACTATGGCTTTTCTCGTGTCGTAGTGTTCGATGATAAAATTGAATACCGTAAGGGCTGCTCTGTGCATTAGGGCAACCGATGATATCGGCTCAAGAACTATCGTCTGTTGGTCGATTTGTTTGATATCTGTTGTAAGAAACATTTTTTTCATGGATACAAAGATATTTAAATTCGATAATCTTCTACTTTGTGAGGAAAAAGAAATGGAGTTTTGGCGAAGATAATTCTTGTAGAAGTGGAAACATTTTTGAATGTCATTGCGTATCTTTACGCAAATTTTTAAAATGGTTTCTACGATGAGTTTTGTATTAACAATAGTTCTTATGGCGGCATTGGTGTTGCTTGTTGTTCTGATAGTGCGTAAGATATATTCGCAACATAAGGAACAAGAGGCTATTACGAAAATGTGTGACCTAATATTTCCGGAGGGACAAAGTCAGAGGGAATCTACGATAGATGATATAGTTACTCTTACCAAGGGACGATTTAATAGGGAAGATATTTTAGATTATTATCTCAAAATAAAGGGTTTGCAAATTATTGATTTACATGCGAATTCGGACAAGTACATCTCTAATTATCTGTTGGAACCGACAAAGATTCGTCTTAATTACTACGAACAAGTTATCTTCTATGAGCGTTACCTCAATCTGCCACAGGCTGTAGGGGTTAATGCTGTGGAGTAAAAGTTTTGGGTCAAGAATCCTTCTTTCTAATAATGCTCAAATTGAAACATGAGTCATATTAATTCAAATTAATGTATTCTTGCAAAATAAAATGGGTGAATTCAACTTACAAATGCAATTGAATTCTGATTAGTTAATAATAAATTAAA
>CALAUL010000100.1 GCA_937892255.1 uncultured Bacteroidales bacterium
GTAGCTGTGTATGTAGCATCGCCCTTGACTGTCACTTCTCGTGTTGCGTTTGTATCGCCGTCGTTCCATTTAACGAAATGGTAATTAGCGTCAGCTGTTGCTTTGAGTGTTACTTTCTTGCCGTAGTCGTATGTGCCGCCGCCTGACACTGTACCGTTGCCGTTGCTTGTAACGGTGAGTGTGTAAGTGCCTATTGCGAATGTTGCTGTATAAGTTTCGTTCTTAGTTACAGTTATCTCTCGTGGGTTTTGAGTATTTCCATCTTGCCACTTGACGAACTTATAACCCGTAACAGGAATAGCAGTAAGAGTAGCCTTATCACCATACTTATAAGAACCCTTACCGGTAACAGAACCCTGACCATCAGCAACAACAGTAATAGTATAAGAACCTTTTTCCAACGTAGCTTTATATGAAGCGTTTCCTTTTACTACTATAGTACGAGGATTCTCTGTATTACCATCTTGCCATTGTTTAAAGAAATAACCTGTGTTAGGAATAACTCTCAACGTAACTTCTTGGTTATACTTGTACAATCCTGAACCTTCTGCTGCGCCTTCTCCTGCAGGAACCTCAACCGTAATTTTGTACGGATTAGAAGAGATAGAACCGCTATTACCGCCTATGCCCAATTTAGCATACTCTTCTTCACTACCTTGAGGAACATTAACCGTAACATCACTCACGCCATTGAAAGAGTCATTCTTTATAGTTGGAGGATTAGGTGATAAGAACGTAATATTTTTGAGATTATAGCACTCGTTGAAAGCCTTTTGCTCAATGTTTGTAAGAGAAGAAGGTAGTGTAATAGATGTAAGCTTTTGACAATCTTGGAATACATAGTCTCGCAAATTCTTAATACCTTCCGGAATAGTCACCGAAGCAAGATTGTTACAACCTTGGAACGCATCAGGTCCAAGCACCTCAACGCCATTCGGAATAACGTAAGATGGATCTTTCTTGTCTTCAGGATATTGTATCAATGTCTTCATATCCTTAGTAAAGAGAACTCCGTCTTCTGAACAGAAATTCTTATTATCTTGAGCAACTATTATCTCCGTCAAGCCTGCACACCATGACATTGCATAATCACCTATCGTTGTCACAGTTTTAGGTATCGTAATAGAATTCAGACTATTATTTCCATAAAACGCATATTCAGCAATACCTGTAACAGTGTATGTTTTTCGGTTGTATGTAACAGTATCCGGAATGACGATATCTCCTCTGTATTCCTGAGTATTCATCGCCGTGTTTCTGCCATTATCTCCCCATGACCCGTCATTCTGATATGTCACAGTCGCAGTATAATCCCTATTGTTGAGATTGTAATATATCCCATTAATTTTTGTCTGCGCATAGGAGAATACGCCACACATAACGAACACAAATAATAGTAACAATTGTTTCATACTATACATCATTTATTGTTTTCTTTTCTCAATATATTTTAGGCCTAACAGGTTAAGACTCTTCGATCCACTAAAAATGAAATGATTACATTATCACTTTGGGTTCGCAAGTTAAAAATAATTAAACATTCAGTGTATACTTTAAAAAGAAAAAGTTACATTTATGCGTATTATCAACCATTATACACGAAAAATAGGCATAACCATTTTATGATTATGCCTATAAACACTCTACTTTTGTATCTAAGTTGCTTACCTCCCCTTTATGATACTGTTAATAAACAGATTGAATTCCGCTTTAAAATAACGTCTGCTATTTTACCAACAAACAATAGCCCCAAGGAGATAACTTCGTTGGCAAAACAGCCGTTTGTTCATCAAATGGATTTGCATACCCATCAAGCGTTGGCTGTTCTTTCCACTCCAACGATGCCTCTTCTCCCGACAAGTTCAAAACTACAACGACACTTTCTTCCCCGTTGCTACGCTGGTATGCATACACTTTATCACTACCCACATCATAACGTTTCACATCGCACCATTTTCCATATCCGTCAAGAGCGGCATTTTCTCGTTTCAACTTACAGAGTGTGGCATAGAAACCAAACCACTCGTTCTTCTCCCAGCTTTCTACCGGGTCTTTTTCAAAGAATTGTATTGCACGATTTAGTCCCGTCTCTTGTGCGGTATAGAGCAACGGCATTCCCGGTATGGTATATGTAAGCACTGCAAAAGCCTTTACTCCATCTTTCAATCTGTCAAACTCCGTTCCTTCCCATGAATTAAGGTCATGATTCGTTATATGATTCATAAACAATGTACTATCCGGGAACTTCGTCTGTTGCAATGAGAAAAGACTGTCAAGCGAACTAACAGGAGAAGCACTCTTCCCTGAGACTATATCAGCCATAAGGTTCTTCAACGGCCAGTTGTAACACATATCAAAAGCCTTTTCGTTGAGTTCCGGATGTTCGGCCTCTGCAAGCATAAAGACAGGCTTTATAGAGTCGAGAGACTCTCGTGCGTCATTCCAAAAGTCCGTAGGAACTTCGTACGCCACATCACAACGGAATCCGTCGATATCAAACTCTCTAACCCAATACGACATAGCGTCTATCATTGCTTTACGCATCTCTGCATTGCTATAGTCCAAATCGTATGTATCTGTCCAATCGTATGGAGAGACAAATCCACCAATAGAATCCTTTGTGTAATATTCCGGATGTTCCACTGTCCAACGATTGTCACAACCCGAATGATTTGCAACCCAATCAATGATTACTTTCAAGCCCATGTCATGCGCTTTATAGACAAGAGCTTTAAAGTCGTCCGCTGTTCCAAAAGCAGGATTGACGCTCTTATAATCAGCAACAGCATAATAACTTCCCAACGTGCCTTTCTTGTTTTTCTCAGAAATAGGGTGTATAGGCATAATCCACAGCACATCAACACCGAGTTCCTTCAGTCGAGGAAGATGTGCCGCAAAGGCATTAAACGTCCCCTCCGGTGTATACTGACGTATGTTTACTTCATAGATAACGCTGTTTCCCGCCCACTCATTAGGATTGGACGGCTGACGATTGTCGTCTTGTTTGTTTACACATGACACAAGGAGAGACATCGAAGCTATTGTTATCATTATCAATCGTTTCATGGTCGTTTTTATTTATATTGTTTGACTTGTTACTACGGCAAATTTAAGCGTTATTGACATACGACACACTGGACAAAACGTCAATTATCATCTATACGTTACAAAAATCGCAACAAACGTTTGCAGAGAATGCATTTCTCCACAAAAAGAGCAATCTATGACAAGTAATAACATAAAGAACAAAACGCACAACAATCCTAACGAATCATACACATAATATTACGATATATCCGTACAACAATTATCTTAGCGGAAAGTACAACTAAAAATATTCGACATGAAGAAGCTACTTTTTGACTACATGAACAAACGTCAAGCCAAACCTAAGACGTCAACACCCGAAGAACTGAACAAGTTCGTTCCGGGACCGGTTATCACAATATCTCGCGATTATGGGTGTCATGGCAGTTCTATCGGACTTATGCTTGTAAACACTATTAATCACAAAAACAAGTCGAGACGCAAAAACACTAACGATTGGCAGTTTATCAGCAAAGAGATATTAGAACAATCGGCAAAAGAACTCAACATGAAACGCGACACCCTCGATGTTGTCTCATTTGCTCAAAACGACGATGTTTTTTCAAACATCACATCGCTTTTTTCGGGTAGTTTCTATGCCAACAACACCAAAATACGCAACACCATAGCAAAAATAATATACAACTTTGCCGAAGAAGGCAATTGTGTCATCATCGGACGAGCGGCCGAAGCTATAACAAAAGGAATAAAACGAAGTCTACACGTAAGATTAGTTGCTCCGTTAGAGACTCGTGCCCAATGGGTAGCGGAGGAAGAAGACCTCTCTATCGACGAGGCACGCAGCAGATGTGAGGACGAAGACGACAAGAGAGAGAAATTTCGTCAATACTTTGAAGGAAAACGTAGCGATTTAGAATACTACGACCTCACAGTCAATGTTTCCAAAATGACAAACGAAGAAGTTGCTGAAGTGATATTAATATTAGCCGAAGCAAGAGGATTCTTATAATCAACAGACTTTTTCTCACTATTTAACCGTTATCTCATGAAAATTGCAAGGAAGACATTACATATTGTGCTCTGTGCCTTTACAATGGCTTTGACTACAAGCCACAGCCTCTGTGCACAAAGACACAATCCACCTCAACCAACAAAACAAAAGCCTCATCTCAACATTCCGCCAAAGAACCAACACGACAACCAGAAGTTTCTACTTCCTCCAAAAGATAACATCAGATGGCCTCAAATGTCCATACGCCCGATATCTGACAAGGACTTCAGCTTTGTCTTGACAAAGGTAAAGGAAGGCTCTTTTTCAAAAGATAAGATTTCAATTATAGAAGTCGCTTGTCTCAACAACCACTTCACCTGCCGACAGACATTATCACTCTTGAAACAGATAAGTTTTGACAACGACAGACTCAAAGCATTGCGCATCATCGAGCCTTACATCGTGGATAGAGAGAACTCGCTGATAATAATAGAGACATTCTCCTTTAGCAGTTCCAAAGATCAAGCCATAAAGATTCTGACAAAATAACACCAACAACAATCCGCAACCTCGCATTGCGGATTTTTTTTATTTAGATGTTACACAAAATTACTACACCACGAGAGAACGAGACGCATTCTATCCTCAAACAAAATCGTCTCTTTTAGCGTACATCTCTTAATAATTTATAGCTTTGTAATCAGACTATAAACCTTTAACCGTTAAACATCAATATACTATGAAAAAAAACGAACTACTCGTTGGGCTTTTGCTGTTAGGCACGGTGGGACTGCAAGCCCAAAGTTTCAAACTAACCTCATCGGGTTACTTCAAAAACGGAGGAGTTGACGTCATGGCGTATGATGACATCTACCCAGAAGGTCATCAAGGCGGCGTATGTATCATAATGAATGGCAACCGCATAGCCACCAACGGCGATATACGCCTCGAGGCAACTCCCGGACAGTGGCAACCCGTTCCAAAGCAACTACAAAGGAGCATAGGCGAGAACTCTATTGACGTATCACTCTGTTTCCCTGATTCGTCAAGACACATGACTGGGTTTAATCCTATGATATATCCAGATCTCACATTCAACTACCACGTCAGAGTTGAGGCCGTAGGAGAACACATCGAAGTGAGCGTCGATTTGGACAAACCTATACCCGAAACCTTTGCCGGAAAGGTAGGTTTTAACTTGGAGTTCTTCCCCGGATCGCTCTTTGGCAAGCCTTGGATAATGGACGGGAAAAGCGGCATATATCCGCAACAACCTAACGCTCCTCTCGAAGAGACAAAGTCAAACATCTTACAACCGGGAGATTTCTACACCGGAAAAGGGTCTCAAGCCAATGCTGAACATCTCATAGGCAAAGGTTATAGCCCTATCGTTGCCGATGACATTATAGCAAAGCCATACGCCGTAGGCAAAGTTTTCACTTCACGTCCCGACGACAAATACAACAAGTTGACCATCGAATCACTGACAGGCGATTTGAAACTATATGACGGTCGCATGAACCATAACAATGGCTGGTTTGTCTTACGTAGCGAGATAGCAACAGGAGTGACAAAAGGCGCAGTCAAATGGATTATCAAACCTCATGTAGAGAAAGATTGGATATACAAACCTGTCATTCAAACATCACAAGTCGGATATCACACCAACCAACCAAAAGAAGTTGTTATTGAGTGCGATATACGTGATGAACGTAAAGCAGATATTGAATTATGGAAGATAGATGCAGACGAGGTGCGCATGGTAAAGAAACTTCCGGCACAAGAGTGGGGTAAGTTCTTGAGATACAACTACCTCAAAGCAGATTTCACAGACGTAAAGGAAGAAGGCTTATACCAAGTGCGTTACGGAGAATCGACATCACCAATATTCCGTATAGCTGGAGATGTCTATGAGAGAGGCATTTGGCAACCTGTGATAGAGTATTTCCTCCCTGTACAGATGTGTCACATGCGAGTGAATGACAAATACCGAGTATGGCATGGTCGTTGTCACATGGACGATGCACAGATGGCTCCGGCTCACAACCATATAGATGGATATGACCAACGTGCGGGACTTTCGAAATACAAGGCCGGCGAGATAGTTCCTGGTGTAAACATTGGAGGCTGGCACGACGCAGGCGACTTTGACTTACGCATAGAGTCTCAAGCCGGAGAGACATATATACTCTCACTCGCCTACGAAGCATTCTCGCCCGAAATAGACGTCACAGCCATTGACCAAACAAAACGTATAACTGAGATACACGAGGCAGATGGTAAAAACGACATGTTGCAACAGATAGAAAACGGTGCACTGAGCGTCGTGAGCAGCTATTTGGCATTGGGCCGACTTTACAGAGGAATCATCTGCAACGGCTTGCGCCAATATGTGCTTTTGGGCGATGCGTCAGCCATGACAGATGGCACAATAGGCAACGACGACGACAGATGGATATTCACAGAAGATAACCCATCACGAGAAATGAGCACCGCCGCCCAACTGGCAGCTGCTGCACGTACATTGAAGGGCTTCAACGACACACTGAGCGTCCACTGTTTAGAGATAGCCAAGCAGATATACGAGACGACAAAAGTTAACCCGAGAGTAATAATGAGCAAAGTTCAGACTGCCGCAGAGCTTTATCTCACAACAAAAGAAGACGTATACAAAACATTCATCTTGGACAACCAAGAGAATATCATCAAAGCAATAGACTATACTGCATGGTACATGGCTCGTGTAGAGAAGATATTTGCGACGTCAAAGGATAAAAAAGAGCGTGCGTTTTCAAAGGCATTTAGAGAGGCCTTGCCACAATATAAAGCAAGGCTCGACAAACAAGTAGCAGAGACACCTTACGGAGTTCCATATCGTCCGCATATATGGGGAGCTGGTTGGGACATTCAAGGATTCGGTTATAGACACTATTTCTTGGTAAGCGCATACCCTGAGGTATTTGACACAAAACCTATCTTCAGTGCATTGAACTTCATTTTAGGTTGTCACCCCGGTTCGAATCAAGCCTCTTTTGCTTCGGGCGTAGGAGCACAATCTGCCACAGTTGGTTATGGTCTGAACCGTGCCGACTGGTCATATATACCGGGCGGTGTAATATCGGGAACTGCTCTCATAAGACCTGACTTCCCCGAGCTTCTCACATTCCCATTCTTATGGCAACAGACGGAATATGTCTTAGGCGGAGGTTCGTCACACTATATGTTCTTAGTCCTTGCCGCACAACAATTGTTAGAGACATAAAACTCTTTCAACAATCAGACGAGCAAAGCAAACTTGACTTAGTAGCTTTGCATTGACAAAGTGAGGTCATACACATAAAGGTTAATAGATAATATATATCACAATACAATGGATGCGCAAAGCTTGCCGAACAGACGTCGACACTTTGCGCATCTTATATTTCGCAACACACCTCGGAGACCTCTTAATTCATATAAAAAAGTCCGAGAGTATCACCCTCGAACTTCACCCTTTACATTTTGTCTTACTGTCTGCAAACAACTTTGAAGGTCTCGCCAGACACGGAAGAGAATTTAGCACACTCTAATATTACATTTACGATTAGTGTTGTGCCATTTAAGTTGTACCAAATCTCTACTCCGGCGTCGTTCTTAACACAATCAGATGCAATGTCATTCACTCCCATTTACACCAACATGATTGCTACAAATAGTTTTTCCATAAATTATATCTTTTTTACAATGCAAACATATCAATACGACAATATAGGACAAACACAACCATCTGTCCGAAATCATCGTTCTAAAAAAGTTAAATCTAAGTACTCCCCACACTAATGGCAGGCAAAGAACTGCCTGCTCGCAATTCGATAGGGGGGGGGGGGTAATAAATTGAATATTAGGCATTTGTGACGATACTTTATCTATATCGTCACATCTGAAAAATATTCTTGTTATGCAATCTTTAACTCTCATGTTGCAAAAATAACTATTCTTTTTGATATATATTTACAATAAAAAGCTTTTTTCAACCCGTTTTCTGCATTCACTTCAAAGAATTATGATGTACACATTAAACACTTTAGATGCAGAAAACGACATCTTCCATATAGAAAGCAACACCTCAGTTCTCCATTATAAGTTTGCGAAATGCCTCTCTGTTTTCTGCCTGAGTATAGAACGACACAAAATATGAAGGCGACATTCCGTAATATTCTCTAAAACTAATAGTAAAATACGAATGCGACGAATAACCAAGTCTATAAGCTACGTCTGAGACATTAAGTCTATTGTTGACCAACAAGAATGCTGCTTGTTTCAGACGCATCGACTTTATCAAGCCACCCGGAGTAATATTTAACATGCTCTTCAACTTGCGAGAGAAGTGTGCTCGACTCATACCAATAACGGCACATAGCTCTTCAACACCAAAGGTCGGATCTTCAATTCTCTGCCTAACAATGTCTGTCACCTTGTTGATGAACTGCTTATCAGGCTCTACCATTTCAACCGAATCATAATCACATGAAGCAGCTATACTATACTTCGAACGTAGTATGTCACGCATATGAATAGCGTGTGTGATAGTTGACTTGAGCAATGGAATGCTTAGTGGTTTTGTCAAATAGTTGTCAGCACCTGCTTCTATAAGACGTTGTTTGACGGACTCGTCACATTCACTACTGATGATTATGACAGGTATGTGATTGGTTTCCGGAGTACGTCTGAGGCGTCTGCATAAGTCTTCCCCACTGACATTTGGCATCAGATAGTCGGACAAAATAACATCTGGCATAATAGATACTATACGTTGCCATGCTTCGACAGAATCAGAACATACCACACAATTAAATTCCGGCTTCAGCATCTTCGAAAGCATCTGACCCCATTCCAGATCATCATCTACAATAAATATTGTACGATGAGCCACTCTGACCTCTTGTTTTTGAACATTTGCCGATGCCACCACCGATGGAGCAACAACAGACTCAACAACAAATGGCTCGACATCTGTAGCTTCAGCTATATTTTCATCACTAATATGGTCTCTTCCCAAAGGTATTTCTACTGTAAATCTGACTCCATTATCAACATTTTCTGCCTTAATTGTTCCGCGATGAACTTTGACAATCTGCGATGATATATAAAGTCCCAGACCTGAACCTTTTCGCTTTGCGCCTTTACCTTGAAAATAGGGCTTAAAGATTTCCTCCAAATCTTTTTCATCAATACTATCGCCATTATTTTCCACATAAAAACGACACATATTATCAGATGTCGTTGACACCGAAACACATATATATCCACCATTTGGTGTGTATGAGAAAGCGTTTGTCAAGAGATTAAAAACAACCTTGTCAAAGTCGTCTAAATCAAGCCAGACATTGAGCGATTTGGGCATTTTAGTATCCAATGTAATATTGCGCATAACAGCCATTTGCTCAAAGTGTTTTGTTATGTCGCACACAAATCGCACCATATCAACCTGACAAAACAGCATCTGCAACTCTTGTCCATCATTCATCTTGCGAAGATCTATAAGCTGATTTATCATTCGCAAAGTTCGATTGACATTGCGCTGAACGGTCTCAAACATTTCATGACACTTCTCCGGCAAATCGGGTTTTATCATTGTAAGTGGAGAGACAACCAACGATAAAGGAGTTCTGATTTCGTGACTCAAGTTAGTAAATAGTTGCAATTGATTCTCTTTAAATTCCATTTCGGCAATCTCTCTTTGATGTATGCTACGGAATTTGAAATATCTTATCATAAACAACACAAGAGCACCGATTGCAATACAATAAACAATCCACGCCCACCATGAAGCATACCAAGGAGGAAGGATTACCAATGTCAAATTGCGAGTCACTTGCATGTGTCCTCCTGTTCGAAAGCACTTTAATTCAAGAGTGTACTCCCCTGCCGGCAAATTGGTATACGTAGCCCATGGAACACCTTGTCCCGTTGTATGCCAATCTTCTTCAAATTCGCAAAGACGATACAGATACTGCAAGTTGTGAGGATTAGTATACTCCAAGACTCCATATTTCAGCGAAAACATTCGCTTCGACCAATCGAGGGTTATGCGTTGAGCCAAAGGCAAATGTGTATCTAAAATATTATCCGAACCCGTTGATATATCATATTGAATATCTCTATTCATAACCGTCAACTTTGAAAGGAATATTGGAGGCAGAGGAGTTTCTTGCTTATTAATAGTCTCTGAATCAAACACTGTCAAACCATTTACACCTCCAAAAACCATAACTTTACCCAATCGAGATCTGCAACCATTTGTAAACTCATCATCTTGTAAGCCCTCATAAACATTATACATTGTCGCATGTTCAGAACTCGAATCGAAATACGCCAATCCCTTACCTGTCGAAATCCAAAAATTACCTTGTCTGTCCGGCTGGATAGAACATATACGATTGACAGAGAAACCACTATTCGTATTGAAAACCTTTACATCATCTGTTGTTTTTGAAATTTTATATAGTCCTTTTTCTGTTGACACCCAATATTCAGATTCACTCTCAGCTACATCTGTAACTACAGCATTATTAAGAACTTTAGAGGCAACGTTATCTACTATTGTCCTTGTTTTCATATCAAAACACACCAATCCTTCTGTTCTCCCTATCCATAACTCATCATTAGAAAGCAAATTTAGTGACATCACCCAACCATTTAATGGTCGGGGTCTATCAAGCACATATGTTTTAGGATCCATGAACATCACACCGTATCCCAATGAGCCCAGAATCATTATATTTCGTTTTTCGTCCCACACCAATTTTCGAATTCTCGCAAACTCTTCATGCGGTGGCAACTTAATCCATTTTCCATCTTTCTCTCTTATCGAAATGCCTCCCATATATGTTGCGACCCATAATCGATCTTGTCCGTCAAGTTCCATTGCGGAAATAGCATTGTTGTAAAGTTGCGAGTTCTTTGCCACAATACGCTCTACTACCTTTCCTGACTTAATTCTAAACAAACCTCCACCATCGGACCCAACCCACAGAGTAGAATCTCTGTCTACGACAACAGACGTAGCACAAGAGATATTCGGACTTGTAGAACTCTCCTTGTCATTCAGTTTTATATATTCAAACTGCATATTCACCTTGGGAATACATATAACGCCCTTTTGAAACAAGCCTACCCATATATTTCCTTGATAGTCTTCATGAATATCATGAACCTTTGAGTTGTCAATATCAATTGGATAATATTGGAATGTAGGAATACTCAACGTCATCGACTCTTCATCTAAAATACGAAGTCCCCCTCCATCAAGGCCAATCCACATACGACCGGAAGAGTCCTTTTTAATAACCTTTACAGGATTTTCCAATTCGTCCGGACTAAAAACTCTGCGCACCGTCTTAAGAGTACGGTTTATCTCAAAAATGCCATTTGTATAACATCCTACAAGAATATTCCCATTTTCCATCTCTGCAAGCGTCGACACACTTATGTTCTCAATACCCGTAACCTCTTTCAGTTTCTTGTAATAATCGACGACACAACGGCTTTCTATATCTATCATAAAGAAAGGTCCCATCTCCGAATATACCCATAACTTATTCTTATTGTCAACCTTAAGCATTCCCGGGAAATTATTTCCAATCGCCGAGTTCAGCCAATTGACCATAATTGTATCCGGCTCATAACTGTCCATCTTATATGCCATGATACCCCATCCGGAAACTGATACAAGCAACAAATTTGATTGAGTGTATTCCGACACAGAAAAAACATAATGATTACCCCTATTGTCCGCCGGACATTGCAAATCAAACGGCACAAACTGAGAACTTGCAGGATCAAAACGTTGCAAACCGACCGTTGTTCCAACCCACGAATGTTCTTGGCTATCCGAAAAAATAACATTGACGACATCTGACGAAACAGACAAACTATCATTATCAGAATGCCTAAATGGAACAAATCCAAAACCATCATATCTGCTAAGACCATTATCGGTCGCAACCCAGATGTATCCATTGGCATCACTCTCAATATTACGCACAAGGCTACTTGACAATCCATCATTAGAATTATAAAATCTTATTCTTTGTCCAAACAAAGAATAACATGTACACATCAAAAATAGTAGGGTAAAAATTACATTACGCATAGTTTTCTGCTATAAATTAATATTCCAATATGCAATATTAGCATTTTTTCAAACAACATATACACTCCAACCTCAATTATCATATCTCTCAAACAAAAAAGGTTGGTTTTTACGTTACGAAAAACCAACCTTGTATATCATGAAACAGATTCTATCTTCGTGGTCCTACACCCGGAGGAGGACCCATCGGACCACCGAAACCTCCCATCTGTGGCATATTTCCATTTGGCTTTAATCTATATGTGAACGTCAACATGCAATACTGCTTAAGGACCTCTGTTGTAGCCGTCTGAATATACGTTTCTGTCTGAGAACGACTTACACTTTGATTCACTCTCAAGATATCGTTTATTCTCAAACGGAACTCGCCTCGACGATCTTTAAACACTTTATATCCAATTGCGGCATTCCACATAACGAAATCCTGGTTAAACTCATTGTCTTGATCATAATATGTCATTGTATGCGCAACACTTGTTGTCAACACCAATCGGCTCCAAAACAATGTATTAAGATTTGCGGTAAGAGTATGGTTGTATGAGTTGTTGTTTTGCTTCTGAGCATAACGATCATCTGTCGTACTATTCATGATAGTATAACCTCCATTATACGATACCGTGAAGTCACAATTTTCAGAGAATGAACTACCGATAGTCAATCCTGACGTCAAACTATAATTGTAGTTCTTTTGTTTTCCATACTCGTCCTTGAACGGAGTAGAACTGAGATTTGCTCCCACGTTGAAATTAACGTTACTTCCGAGCCATTTCACCGGTGTTGACAATGTCAAGTTAACACGTGCTGAGTAATGACCATTCATGTTTATCGGCTTCGTCAACTGTGTGCCTTTTCTCAACAAAATACCCTGATCAATAATGCTGTCTTCTTTTGCCGTAATAGTTGAATTTGCTATATAGTTACTTGTTGTTGAGAAGTTACCCATGAAGAATATCGCACGAGATGTCTCAATATTATTCTTTGCAAAGAAGAACATCAAATTATGAGAATATTGCTGCTCCAAATCTTCATTACCGGTAGAATACGAAAGAGGGTTACTTACGTCAACCACTTTTTGCATTTGATTGATACTTGGCGCTGAAGTGTTTGTTCGATAGTTGAATCTCAAGTTAAGACCTTGATTCTTGCGTACACGAATCATAACTGAAGGCATTATACTTGAGAAGCTCTTATCTGTATCAAATTCGTACGGATACTCTTGTTCTCCTTGAAGATTTGCATGCTGCCAATCCAAACCGATTGTAGCATTAAACACCTTACCGGAGAAGATGTTCAAACCAACACCGGCTCTTTGTCTGAGATATCTCGATTCCTTAACGTTTGACAAATTTGGCGAGAATGAATACGAATCAAACGGATCTGATTCAACCGAAACTGTATCTGCAACAACCTGCTTATCGCCCTTACTGATTTGATAAGATGGTGAATAATTGATCTGTAATGCCATATTTTCGCCCAATGGCTCTGTGTACATCAATCGAGCATTGTATGTAGTGTTGTTATTTTTATTTTCGGCTATGCTTGATGTAATCTGGTTTCTAATCGGCATATACGAATACAAGAGCGAAGAACTTGACTCTTGATCAGAATTACTTGAACTGATGTTTGTCCCAAGAGACAATGATAAAGTACGACGTTCCACATTAAACTTATGACGCCACATCAAACGAACTCCTCCTGACAAATTGTCTGACTCTGAATTATTATCATTAGATGTTGTCTGATTCAACCTCAAACGATTTTCTTCCTTATCTCCGTCCTTTCCATATAATGTCAAAGTCATATCGCTTGATTCACTCTCATTCCCTTGCCAAGAGATATTTGGTGTAAAAATAATGCTATTCTTATCATTAATTGTCCAAGTAAGACGAAGAGAACTTCTATGGTTATTTCTCAAACCCTCTGAATCACTTATGTCATCATCGTATCGAAGAGAATCTCCGTAAACCAACTCATTAGCAAAGTATTCTCGTAATCCTTCCGACTCGCTTACATTCTTGTTATTGTTGTAAGAGTACGAAAATTCAATCTGAAGGTTCTCTTCATTATCAAAAGTATAGTTCAAACCGATAGAGCCAGTTCTATTCTTGCCACCTTGACCAGAACCACCCATCATACGACCCATACCAAAGCCTCCTCCCATTGACATTCCTCCTGAGAGATCTTCAAACGAGAAACTCTGTTGGTTAACGTTATTAAGCATTCCAATAAGCGAATAACGATGGCTTCCATTAAATACATTTACGCTACCACCAACTTCATAACGATCGTCAGTACCATAACCAGCATACAAACGTCCGAAAGACCCCTTTGTGATACCCATCTTGGTAGTGATATTAATGGTACGTTCTTCCTCTCCATCAGAGAAACCGGTAAATTGACTTTGATCACTCTGCCTATCGAACACCTCAATACTTGCCACCATATCCGCTGATATATTTCTCAGTGCCGCCATTGGATCTGAACCAAAATACTCTTTACCATCGACAAGCACTTTCTTCACCGATTCTCCTCCCGAACTTACGCTGTTGCCAGAGACTTGCATACCTGGCATTTTCTTAAGCAAATCCTCAGTTGTTGCATCCGGATTAACCTTAAATGCTGCTGCATTAAAGACAGTAGTGTCACCTCGTTGCTCTTGACGAACCATTGTTCCCACAGCTTTAACTTCATCCAGCTCTTTTGTCTCAGCCTTAAGCTTAATTGTTCCAACAGACATATCTCCCTTCACGTCGATTGTCTTTTCATATTCCCCATAACCAAGGAAGACAACCTTTAAAGTATACTTTCCTTCGTTCACGCGAATAGAAAACTTACCGTCTATATCGGTTGAATTACCAGCCAACTTACCGGTTTCTGCCGAAACTAAAGTTGCTGTTGCACCGGGCAATCCTTGCCCATCCTTTTGGTCTATCACAGTACCCGAAATACGATACTGAGCTTCTGCCACTGTCCACAGACTCAAAAACAGAGTCAATAATAATAGAATCTTTTTCATATTTAAGCGTCTAAATTTCACACTGCGAATATATATATTTACAGTAACATACAACAAAAAAAATAGACAAAACGGCTTTTTCTACCGATGATGTATTATCTTTGCACGCATAAACATAAAATGAAATTGAAAAGAAAACCATGGGACAATTTTCTATTACTGTAGCACAACAGCTTCTTGACATCAAGGCTATAAAATTGCAACCAAACAATCCCTTCACATGGGCTTCGGGTTGGAAGTCGCCTATCTATTGCGACAATCGCAAAGCTTTGGCCTATCCACAATCTCGTACTTACATAAAGAAAGCTTTTGCCGAATTGGCACAACAGATGTATGCGGAAGTTGACGTTATAGCAGGCGTAGCAACAGGTGCTATAGCTCAAGGTGCATTAGTTGCAGACTTACTCGGAAAGCCATTCATCTACGTGCGTTCTGCTGCTAAAGACCACGGCTTAGCTAACCAAATAGAAGGCGATTACAAACCAGGTCAAAAAGTTCTTGTCATAGAAGACCTCATCTCTACTGGTGGCTCTTCACTCAAAGCGGTAGACGCTCTCCGTGAAGCAGGATGCGAAGTGTTAGGCATGTTGGCTATCTTTACATACGGATTTCCTATCGCCGAAGAAGCTTTTGCGAAAGCAAATGTATCACTCACAACCCTCAGTTGCTACAATGACATGATAGACGTCGCCGCTCAAATGGGATATGTAACAAACGACGATATAGCAACTCTCAAAGAGTGGCGTAAAGACCCAGCCAATTGGAAAAAATAGTGTATGGAAAGTACATACGAAAGCAATATAAAAGTCGCTCTTAACAGTGCAAATACTATATATGAGCGCATGTCCGACTTTAACAATTTTGCTGGCATCATTCCTCCGGATAAGATAAACAATTGGCAGTGCACAACTGACACATGCCACTTCACCGTTGACAAAGTAGGCGACGTTGGATTGCGCATAGTAGACAGAGAGCCCAACAAAATGGTTAAATACACGGCCGATGGTGAGACCCGTTTTAATTTCTATCTTTGGGTACAAATCAAAGAGGTTGCTCCATACGAATCTCGAATCAAAGTTACGCTAAAAGCGGACCTCAACCCAATGATAAAAATAATGGTCGGCAAACATCTCCAAAAGTTTGTCGACTCGCTCGCAGAAGGCATTTCTAAATCATAATCAGCATCATATTCACAACAATAAAATTCGACGGGCTGTATTGAGGTTTCAATACAGCCCTTTTTAGCTCTACTATAAACCAACCAAAAAGTTTAGACGCACAACAATGAATATACATACAGAAACATGCTAAAAAAATTCAAAAAATATATAGATTTACGTGTTTCACGTAGCAGATAATACACAATAATACATTATTTTTGCGACCAAATAAATAATGAATAAAAATACAAACGAGAGAATAATGCAATATTCATTTATCACAGCAGAGGAAGCAGCATCGTTCATCAAACATAACGATGTAATCGGAATTGGAGGTTTTTCATCAGTCGGAACACCTAAGGCCGTTCCGGCCGCATTAGCACAAAGAGCCATAACAGAACACGAAAAAGGCAACGAATTTAAAGTTGGACTCATCACCGGAGGTTCTACAGGTGACCAAATAGATGGAGCTTTAGCTCGTGCTCAAGCCGTAAAATTCCGCACGCCATTCCAAAGCCACAAGGATATGCGTAATGCCATCAACAATGGTGAAGTACAATACTTTGACATGCACCTTTCTCACGTTGCACAAGATTTACGTTACGGATTTCTTGGAAAGATGGACGTTGCTATTATCGAAGTTGCAGACATCACTGAAAATGGAGAGTTGATTATCACGACTTCTGTCGGCATAACTCCGACTATTGCAAAGTCAGCAGAAAAAATAATCATAGAGCTCAACGCTCGCCATCCTATGGAAATTAGAGGCATGCACGATTTGTACGAACCTCTAAACCCACCATACAGGAAAGAGATTCCGATTTACCAACCGGATAATCGTATTGGCGAAGCTGTTTTGAAAGTAGACCCTAAAAAAGTCATCGGTGTAGTAAAAACCAATCTTAAAGACGGAATTGCAGCATTCACCCCCGTCGATGCCGTAACAGCAAAGATAGGTGAAAATGTAGCGAATTTCCTCCTCGAACAACTTCATTTGGGAATAATTCCAAAAGAGTTCTTACCTCTCCAAAGTGGCGTAGGAAATATAGCTAATGCAGTCCTTGGCTCACTCGGAAATTGTCCTGACATTCCGTCATTTACGATGTTTACGGAAGTAATTCAAAACTCTGTCATAGACCTAATGAAACGTGGACGCATAACTTATGCAAGCGGTTCTTCTTTGACTCTTTCTGACAACGTATTGCAAGAAGTATACGACGACTTCGACTTCTTCAAATCAAAGCTTATTCTTCGTCCGCAAGAGATAACAAACTCTCCGGAACTTGCACGTCGAATGGGCATCATTGCAATAAATACAGCCCTCGAGTTGGACATCTTTGGAAACGTAAACTCGACAAATGTACTTGGTTCGAAGATGATGAATGGTCTTGGAGGTTCGGCCGACTTTGCTCGCAATGCGTTCCTTTCAATCTTCACATGTCCATCTGTTGCCAAAGGTGGCGTAATTTCTGCCATTGTACCTATGGCCAGTCACATTGACTCGTCAGAACATTCTGTAAAAGTAATAGTTACAGAGCAAGGAGTTGCCGATCTTCGAGGCAAATCACCTTTACAGAAAGCTCAAACTATAATCGAAAATTGCGTTCATCCAGATTACAAGGAACTCCTTTGGGATTACCTCAAAATCACAATGGGCAAAGCTCATACTCCTATGAATCTGATGAAAGCACTCAAGATGCACATCGCATTTGAAGAAACAGGAGACATGAGAAACTGCAAATTCTAAAAAAGATCTTCTCTACAAAATAACAAATGGTGCTTCGATATTGTTCGGAAGCACCATTTTCTTTTTTCACACAACGACATCAAACACCTTTACCCTCAAGAATCCTTATCAGCCAAGAGCTTAAATGTAAGTCGATGGTATGGCGATGTGCCATGTTGAGCTATTGCTTCACGATGGTCTTTTGTCGGATATCCCTTATTTTTCTTCCAATTGTATTGTGGAAATTCATCATGGAGCGAAGTCATCAACTCATCACGATATGTTTTTGCCAATATCGAAGCGGCTGCGATAGACATGTATTTAGCGTCTCCCTTAACAACTGTAGTATAAGAAATATCATTGTAAGTTTTGAACTTATTACCATCTACAAGGATATGCTGCGGTCGACACGATAAAGCATCAAGAGCACGATGCATAGCTAAAATTGACGCATTAAGGATATTAATACGGTCTATCTCTTCATTGGAAACGACCCCAACTCCAAAAGCTACAGCCTCGCGTTCTATAATAGGACGAAGAGCTTCTCTTTGTCGTTCGGTAAGTTGTTTTGAATCATTGAGCAACAGATTGCAAAAACCACTTGGCAAAATCACGGCTGCTGCAACAACAGGCCCGGAAAGACACCCTCGACCGGCTTCATCACATCCGGCTTCAATCCGACCTTCTTCCATACAAAACAAAAGTTTCGCCATAGTTCAAAAATCATTTTTCATTCATCACTACACTCAAAACCGTTTCTCCTACAGCTCGCAACGTCTTTTTATCAATATTTTTCATTGTATCATCATGAGTGTGCCAATACCCCCCAAAGCCTGTTCCCGTCGCACCATCATACTGAATAATATCGATACATGGTATTTTAGCAATATTATTGACATAATAATGATCATCTGTTATATACCCTCCATTATCGTTGACGAAATATGTCCCGTATCCTAATATCGAAGCCTCTTTCCAAACCTTATCATTCACGTTTCGGGCTATATTTTGAGAATACAATTCCCGACAAAACGTTGCATTAGGCGCACCAACCATATCCAACAAAATACCCCAACGTGCATTACATTTTGCAGCTTCATCACTCTTTGCCCACATCTGCGAACCAAGACACCATGTATCAGGACGATAAAAATCAACTGTTATATGATCCGGTGTTCCCATATCCTCAACATCGAAAAAGACAATATCAACACCCACTGTCGGCTTCTTAATAGACAACTGACGCGCGACTTCCATAAGCACGCCCACGCCACTTGCTCCATCATTGGCCCCATCTATAGGTTCCCCTCTTCGCGACACATCACTATCATTGTCTGCCCAAGGACGACAATCCCAATGCGCACAAAGCAGAACCCTATTAACTTTTTCGGGGTGTATCTTTGCAATAACATTTTTCACAACAATAGGCTTATTGTCCCATTTAATCATCTCTCCCTCTTGTACATAAGCCTGTATGCCGTAACGCGCAAACGCTGCCATATAATAATTTAGACACCGAAGATGCGCTTCTGAGCCCGGCACACGCGGCCCAAAAGCAACTTGATCCTCAACATATTTATACGCCGAATCAACATTGAACGACACTTGTACTCGAGATTGTTCCACGACGGACGAAGAAGAAGAGTCTCCACACGACACTGTGACACTAAGTACAACGGCTACACATGACAACAAGCCAATACTCCTTAATTGTTTCATAATATGCATTATCCAATTAAAATACTAATAACAAAAGTTTTGCAATATTCGCAAAAAAAGGCGAAAGTTACAAACGAAGCAAACCGATATGATAAAGTCATTTTTGTAGTTCCCCTTGCAAAACATCTTCATATGAAAAAAATAAGGGAGACACTTTAATTTGCATCTCCCCCTCTTTAACTAGGATTTAGACTGATTTGGATACGGTGAGAATTAACACTTCTTTCGAAGTTTCTTTATTAGTTAGTTCGTTGCGAGATGTAAAGGATATCCGACACCTCAGTCTTTTCCCATGTATTACCTACCCAGCAATACGTAATATGTTTATTTGCCATGCCGTTTTCGTCATAGGCATATTCTTTCTTTTCAACACCAAGAGTAACGTTGTCTTCGGCCCATTTGTAAGTTGCACTCATCAAAAGTTTCCCGTCTTTATCGAAAACCATATCATGCATCAGACCATCATCGTAGCTCAAATCATCAAACGATTCCTTACGCCTCTCAACCCAATTTAGTCCATCGGCAAGAGTGTAAGAAACCGTTTCAATGAGAGAATTATTATAATATGTGCTGATTTTCTTCGTCGAAGCCACCCATTCGCCAGACACGGAATTATACATTGTCTCAATTACACAATCCGGAGTATATGCATAAATCTTCTTAGAACGTTCCACCCAACGATTACCAGAAATAACCATCGTCAACTCTATGGAAACTCTATCCATCGCATCCTTTTCAACGATCGTTTTCGACACGACAGCAGAACTTTCTATAGCCGTATTATGCCACACCATATTGTACACCACCGCTGAACATATCAGACCAACTGCTATTGCGAATGTAATTGTCAAGTGCTTCATTATTCTTTTTATTTCTGTTCTCCGAAAACAAAATTATAGCCACCTCTCATTGTAACCAAAAAAAATTATAAACTTTTGACCAACGAACAAAAGTTTTTGACGAATGACACTTTATGCAAAAATAACGTTTGACGAATGACACTTTTTGTTTGACGAAAAGCAAAATGGTTTTTAAGAAAGAGGTTCAAACATTAAAAAACATCACATCATTATTTCATAATAACTCCGATTTGTCAGGAATTGATAAACATTGTATTTTTGCCAAAAAGGCAAATACATCATGAAAAGAGTAATAGGAATCGGAGAAACGATATTCGACATAATATTAGATAGCAACAATACGCCCCAAAGCGGCAAACCGGGAGGTTCGGTATACAATGCCATGGTATCTCTCGGTCGCAAAGACATTGAGTGTATATTTATCAGCGAAGTTGGCAACGACAAATTAGGTGAAATAATAAAGCAATTCTTAATAGACAACAACGTCAACACGCAATATATCTGTTCGTTTGACGACGGCAAGACTCCATTAGCATTAGCCTTCCTCGATGAAAACAGCAACGCTCAATATCTCTTCTATAAAGATTATCCAGCACAACGCTTACAACTTGAATTACCAAACATAACAGCCGACGACATACTTCTTTTTGGATCATACTTCGCTCTCAATCCGACCCTGCGTCCTCAAGTAAAAAAACTCATCGAACATGCGAAACAAAATAAAGCCATAATCTATTATGACGTCAACTTCCGCGCAACACACAAACACGAAACAGAAAAGCTCAGGCCTGCCATAATAGAAAATTTCCGTTTTGCCGACATTGTCAAAGGCTCTGACGAAGACTTCTACAATATGTTTGGCTCCGACAATTGGCGCAACGCATACCACACCCATATCAAACAACATTGTCCTATATTTATATGTACCGAAGGAGCAAACGGAGCCACAGCGATAATAGGCGACACAGAACTACATATAGACGGCAAAGAAATAACGCCACTCAGCACTGTTGGCGCAGGAGATAGTTTTAACGCCGGAACCATATATGGACTTATACAAAACAATCTTACGCCTCAGACTATAATGGAAAAACCAGAGTTAATTCTTAAAGCCTTAAAGCATGGAATTGACTTCTCATCTCAAGTATGCCAAAGTTATGACAATTATATAAGTCGTTAATTGTTATTTTAGTTATAATCCACTATTTTTGCGTTCAGAAAATAATAACAGTCAAAACATAAAACAATGAGTAAAAAGGCTCTTTTGATGATTCTCGATGGATGGGGAATCGGAGACAAAAAGAAAGATGACGTAATCTTTAACACAGCAACACCTTATTGGGATTCACTCATAGCAAATTATCCCAATTCACAACTTGAAGCTTCAGGCGAAAACGTAGGTCTTCCTGACGGACAGATGGGCAACTCAGAGGTAGGGCACCTCAACATCGGAGCCGGTCGCATCGTTTATCAAGACCTCGTAAAGATAAATAGGGCTTGTGCTGACAACTCTATCATGCAAAACAAAGAAGTCGTTTCGGCATTTACATACGCTAAAGAAAACGGCAAGAACATACATTTTATGGGTCTCACATCTAACGGTGGAGTTCACTCATCTCTTGTTCATCTCTTTAAACTTTGCGACATAGCTAAAGAATACGGCATAGACAATGCATTCATACACTGTTTCATGGACGGTCGTGACACCGACCCTAAGAGTGGCAAAGGTTTCATCGAAGAACTTACTGCACATTGTGCTAAATCAGCAGGTAAAATCGCTTCTATCGTAGGTCGCTTCTATGCTATGGACAGAGACAAACGCTGGGAACGCGTTCGTGAAGCATACAACCTCATCGTAAAGGGCGAGGGCAAAAAAGCCGACGATATGGTTAAAGCTATGGAAGAGTCATACGCAGAAGGTGTAACAGATGAGTTCATCAAACCTATAAGCAATGCTAATTTCGACGGTACTATTAAAGAAGGCGATGTAGTCATATTCTTCAACTACCGCAACGACCGTGCAAAAGAACTTACCGTTGTGCTATCACAACAAGATATGCCAGAAGAGCAAATGACAACTATCCCTGGCATACAATTCTATTGCATGACGCCATACGACGCTTCATTTAAAAACGTACATATCCTCTTTGACAAAGAGAATGTACAAAACACACTTGGTGAATACCTCGCTAACAATGGCAAAAAGCAACTTCATATAGCAGAGACAGAGAAATATGCTCACGTGACATTCTTCTTCAACGGCGGAAGAGAGACTCCCTACAAAGACGAAGAACGTATACTCGTACCTTCTCCTAAGGTAGCCACTTACGACCTTAAACCAGAGATGTCCGCTTACGAAGTTAAAGACAAACTCGTTGAAGCTATCGGCTCACAGCAGTATGACTTTATCGTTGTGAACTATGCAAACGGTGATATGGTAGGTCACACTGGAATATACGAAGCTATAGAAAAAGCCGTTGTTGCTATCGACAACTGCGTCAAAGAGACAGTTGAAGCAGCTAAAGCTAATGACTACGAAGTCATCATCATTGCCGACCACGGTAACGCCGACCGAGCACTCAATGAAGACGGTTCAGTCAATACTGCGCACTCTCTCAATCCGGTGCCATTTGTATACGTAACAAATCGCGAATGCAAAAAGATAGAGAACGGCGTTCTTGCTGACGTTGCTCCTTCACTACTCACTATCATGGGAATGGAACAACCATCTGACATGACAGGAAAGAGCCTTATTACTCTTTAACATCACCAACTTGAATTAGAGAAATGAAAAAAATAAGTTATGCAATAGGTATGAACATCGCTGCTAACATGAAGCAGACAGGTGTAAATAACCTTGACTGGGAAGCTGTAACAGCTGGCATGAAAGCCGTAATAGAAGGCACAAAACCTGAAGTAGACCCAAAAGAAGCTGGACAACTCCTCAACAAATACTTTACCGAGCTTGAAGAGAAGCTACACCAGAAAGCTATCGAAGACGGGGCAGCATTCCTTGCAGCCAACGGCGAACGCAAAGAGGTTGTAACCCTCGCAAGTGGCTTGCAGTATGAGATACTCAAAGAGGGCAACGGTGAAAAACCTAAAGCCTCTGACAGCGTAAAATGTCACTACCATGGCACTCTCATCGATGGCACTGTCTTTGACAGTTCTGTCAGACGTGGCGAACCTGCCGTATTCCCAGTAGGTGGAGTTATCAAAGGTTGGGTAGAAGCACTTCAACTTATGTCTGTTGGTTCTAAATGGAAGCTCTATATTCCTTACGACCTTGGATATGGTGCTCGCGGCGCTGGCGAGTCTATAGCTCCTTACTCTACACTAATATTTGAAGTAGAACTACTTGAAATAGTATAATAAATCAACCTTGGGAGAGAATCATCACAAAATGAACGCCGCTCCTAAATATTAATAAAGAAACAGTCATGAAAAAATTAGCATTTATTGCGATGGCCGGCTTAGTATTGTTCGCGTCATCATGTTCAAAGAGCAAATATTCAAAAAACGCAACACTTGAAGACAAAATAGACACAGTAAGCTACGCTCTCGGCGTCTTGAACGGTTCTACATTGACTCAGTCAATGAAACAAAACATGCCATTTGAGATAACAGACTCAACTCTTTGGATTAACATGTTTGTAAAATTCGACCTCAACAAAAACTTTGTCAATCACTTCGGTAACATGCTCGGCGGAATTAACGAAGAAGCATACAAGTATGGATTCTACCACATTTGCATGTACGACAAAGCACAAATTGACCCGACAATGGCAGACATAATACTTTCTACAAGAGCAAATGAATTAGAAGCCCAAAAAGATGCAGAACGCGCAGAATTGGCTGCTAAAAGTCTCGAAGAAGGCAAAAAGTTCCTTGCTGAAAACGCAACAAAAGAAGGTGTTATAACCCTTGAAAACGGGCTTCAATACAAGGTAGAAAAGATGGGCGAAGGCAAAAAACCTGTTCTTGCTGACCAAGTAAAAGTTCACTACACAGGCAAACTCCTTAATGGCGAAGTATTCGACAGTTCGGTAGACCGAGGCGAACCTGCAGTATTCCCTCTCGACCGAGTAATAAAAGGTTGGACAGAAATACTTCAGCTCATGCCTGTCGGTTCTAAATGGACTGTGTATATCCCATCAGAACTTGCATATGGCGAATATGGTGGCGGCGACAAGATTCCGGGCAACGCAACCCTCATTTTTGACATCGAATTATTGGAAATAGTTGCTCCTCAAGAATTGAAATAATATTTCAAAAACACATTAACACGGCGTCTTCGTATTTCGCTATATCAGAATTCGAAGGCGCTTTTTAATTATTAAGATGCAATGAAGAAAATTATTTTTACTGCGCTCATTGGAATATTCGTCCTCACCTCAGCAAAAAGCACTGAAGACTACACTCAAAAAGCCATTCTTGAGAACAACATCGACAGCGTAAGTTACGCTCTCGGCATACTGAACGGCACTGCTGTAACAGCCCAACTGTCACAATCTTTGCCGTTTAACATTACCGACTCAACAGCTTTACCAAAACTGTTTATAAACTACGAACTCAGCGATGTTTTTGTCAAACACTTCAGCAATATGTTCGAAGGATTAAACAATGAAGCTTTCAAATACGGCTTTTACCATCAAAGCGTCACCGGGAAAGCACAGATGACACCCGTTGAAGCCAATAGAGTTTGTGACGACCGTTTCTCTGCCATAAGAGCAAAAAAGGCACTTGCAGAACAAGCTGCGAAACAAAAAAACATGGAAGAAGGAAAGGCATTCCTTGCTGAGAATGCGACAAAACCAGGCGTCGTAACTCTCGAAAGCGGACTTCAATATAAAATAGAGAAGGCCGGAAGCGGAGAAAAGCCTGTCGCAACAGATCGAGTGAAAGTACATTACACCGGCAAACTTCTTGACGGAACGGTGTTTGACAGTTCTGTCGAACGCGGAGAACCAATTGTCCTTCCACTCAACAATGTAATAAAAGGGTGGGTCGAAGTTCTTCAGCTTATGCCAACAGGCTCGAAATGGACAGTTTACATTCCTTCAAATCTGGCCTACGGAGAGCATGGGAGCAACGATATTCCGGGTAATGCGACACTCATTTTTGAAATAGAACTTCTGGAAATCATCAAATAACACACACAAAACAACTTCTGATGATTAACTTAAACCTCAACGGCTCTACTCTGACATTTAAACAAGACGGACTTATAAAATTCAATGAAGCCGAACACATTTACTCTGTCGACGGCATTGGCAAGTTGACTTCTGTGAGCAACGTTGTGGGCTCGTTTTTCAAGGATTTTGACGCTCAGTATTGGAGTATGAGAAAGTGCAATGGCAACTGCATCGAAGCCGCCAAACTGAGAGAAGAGTGGAATGCAAAAGGAGAACGGGCTTCACAAGCCGGGACTTTTCTTCACAAACAGATAGAAGACTTTATCAATAATCGTTTCGATGGACAACTTTCTTGTCTTGTGGAATACTGTGGCGAGTTTGTTCGTTTGAAAGAACATGTCAACATCGAAAAAGAATGGGGTTACTTTCTCCGTTTCAAGGCTGAAACATACATAACTCCGTTTCGCACAGAGTGGCGTGTGTTCGACGCCGAGGCAAAAATAGCCGGCACTATAGATTTGGTTTGTGCTTGCAACGATGACTCTTTCGAGATTTACGATTGGAAGCGGAGCAATAAGATTGACCCATTGGAGTACAACAGATTTCAATGCGGAATAAATGGTTTAGAACATCTGACAGATACTTCGTATATCCACTATTGCTTACAACAGAATCTTTACAGATATATACTCGAAAAGAACTACGGTATATCTGTCAGAAAGTTGAACTTGGTAGTACTTCACCCTGATTTGAACAATTACCAGATAGTTTCTGTTCCTATCATGAACGAAGAGGTCGAAATCATGTTAAGTCATTTCAAGCCACATTAAACGTCAATAGGAAATAAGTCGGTACAGAAAGGCAAAAAGACAGGTCGTTGCTCATGACGCCTGTCTTTTGTGTTTATGATTCTCAACCTCACCGTTTTTCGAGACTGTTTAATATCTTCAGAGCTTCCTCTCGTGACTCACCACAAAAAAGGAGTTCAGCCTTAAATCCGCCACAGACTGACGGTCGTTCCGGCTTCCCGAATATTGCACATTTATAATCTTCCGTCAAGTGGATACAACGTACTCCGGCCGGTTTTGGGCCCATTCCAGGTATATCTGACGATATTGACGGAGCAATGCAACATGCTCCACATCCTACTCTGCACTCCATACTACTTGTTCAATTTTATTTTCTTCCACGTACCATAGGTAGCCACATTCGACTGTGTGACCTGCATTCTTGAGCAATTGCATATACTCCCTGACTTGCGTCACGTACTTTTGGGTATGCTGTTTGCCAAATTTGTAGTCGACTACGATTGTTCGGCCGTCTTCGTCTATCATCACACGGTCGGGACGATATTCATGTCCTTCCGACATTATGGTTGTCTCCACGAACACTCGACACATAGAGTCACTAAACCACTGTTTTGTCTGTTCGCTACTATCAATCCGTTCTTTCAACGTTCTTACTATTTCGTCTCTGTCGGAGTTCTTCAATTCTCCCAACAACACGGCTCTATCGACAGACAAATCGACATCATCTCTGCGACGCACACGTTCCATGATAGCATGCATCACATTGCCATAATTGATTCGTCCGTTTCGACTCTTGTATCTTTCTTTCTCACCCTCGTTGTTGACTCGTATCTGATTGACCCAAGAATGAGCGGTATGAGGCTCTATGGGTAGCGGTATAAATTCCGACTCGGATTTGTCTTTTGCTTTTTTTTCTGTCAACTCACCAAGCGTAAAAGAGAATCTTTTTCCTTCCGTTGTCATCTTTATTACGTCTCTCTCCTTCATTCTTTTCAATGCTTCGAACAGATATCGAGCGATAGTCGTATTTGACTTGTATTCAAGTTCTTCTTCACTTTCTCCCCAGACAACGAGAACGTCGACGGCTCGTGTAAACGCCACATAAAGTATATTGAGCATATCTATGGCATTCATCAACGACTCTTGCCGATATGCCTCTGCCGCATGTGTGAAAAGCAAGGAAGACGAATATGGCATCGGCATGGGATTTATTCTGTCGAATGGAGCCGGCAACCTTGTCCAGATATACGACATAGGGCGACTTTCATTTATCTTCAAAGAGACATTTGGCATCAACACACAACGAAATTCCAAACCTTTTGCCTTGTGAATAGTCATTATCGTAACAGCGTCTTGATTCTCGGGTGCTGTTATTGTCAGCTTCTCAAACTTCGTCTTAAGGAACTCTACAAAATCGCAGAGGTTAACGTTTTTCGTTGTACAGAACTTTCTGACTTGGTCAGAAAAGGCTTCTACGTAGATGTATTGATTTTGCACAAGACTTTTTGGCAATCGGGCTATAATGCGTTCGGTCATAAGAATCAGGTCATAACCTCTGAGGGCCAACACCTCTTCGCGTTCTTTAGAACAAATTTCTTTTCGCTGTTCGACGCTCAATTCCGAGAGCGACTTATTACGCAATCGGGCTGCAACAATCTCCGTCAGTGCGACATCGTCATTCGGATTGAGCATATATCTGTAATGTGCCATGATGGCTTTTACTGCCGGAGAGACACTCAACATGAGAGAGTCGGAACTCAAAAATGGTATGTCATTTTCGAGCAACGTCTCAACAAACGTAAGGACTTCTTTATTGTTACGTATCAAGATGCACATGTCACTATACGAATAGCCCATTTCATGTAGTTGCAGTATCTGTTCCGCCAACTCTGCAGGCACATCTTTCTTTTCTTCTGGCTTTACGTCTATGTTTATTTTGACATATCCTGTGGCTGAGTCTGACTTTCCTGCCGGCAATTTTTGTTCCGATTTAGAATATATCTTTGCTATGTCTGTGTTGTTGCTTCTTATCTTATCATTGACAGCGTTTTGCAACAATTCCGGCAATGACGTGGGATTGTCCGCAATGCCGTTGTCTCTCAGTTTTTCAACATCGAAAGCAAAGATATGATTGTTGAAATATACGACGTTGGCGCTGCTTCGAAAATTGTATTCGAGAGCTATTTCTGATACTTGTTCAGCGGAAAAGGCTCTTGGCATTTCCTCAGCCAAAAGTCGCCAATCGCTGTTACGCCAACGATAGATAGCCTGTTTAACATCTCCTACGACAAGACATTCTTCGTTTTGATCTATGCTGTTATGTAAGAGTGGCTTAAAGTTATCCCACTGCACGTGCGACGTATCCTGAAACTCATCTATCATGATATTCTTGTACTTCGCTCCTATCTTTTCATAGATAAACGGCACAGGACTGCCATCTATCAGACGACGCAACAAAACCGATGTGTCAGATATTGGCATGATATTTTCGCGACGCAGAATGTTCTCTATGTGCTTCTGTATATCATTCAGTACGCCAATAACATACAGCTGTTTTTTGATTCGAGACGCTGTATTGTAATTCACTGCTATCGGAACCACCTTTTTCATCAATGATATAATCTCGTCACTCAAATCCGCCCTTGCTTTATCTGCAATTAGTCCATTCTCAATGGAGTTTTCCGCAAAGTATTTTTCTAAATTTTTCTTGTCCAAGACATAGTTTATCCATTCTGCCTCGTCTTTTTTGCCCAACAAAAATTTACATATAGCTCCCCTCTCTCCTCCTTTAAAAAATGTTTTATCTATAGCGTTGTCACTGCACAGTTTCTTCATTTGCCGAAGAACACCTTCTAACTCTGCTTTTGACGTATCTATTATTCTGCCAAGTTCAACCCTGTATTTACTTATTTCCTCTCTGTCTAAATTCATGAATCCTTTATAATCCGTCTCTTCGAGAAATATCTTGACAAGGTTTTTAAGGTTCTTCTCTATCCTCCACGATGATGAGTCTTCCAACATCTCATTCATATACCCTACAAGCCATTTCTGCAAGTCGGCGTCGTGACTCAACGATAGCATCATCTCATCTATGGCACTGCTGATAATTAACTCTTTTTCAAGTTCAACAGCATACGATGCATTAAGTCCGGCTTCAAAGGCAAACGACCTTACGACCTTTTGCACGAAACTGTCAATGGTTGATATCGAAAACTGGGAATAGTCATTGAGCATCATTATGAGAGCGTCTTTGCATTGCTTGGTTATGAACATTTCGATGCTCTTTTCGTCAGGACCTTTATCTTTATTATCTTCGACATGTGTCTTCAAGAGCGAAATGCGTTTGCTCATCAACGGTTCTGTCTTATGGTCGTATGCCAGCAGAAAGAGATTGAACATGATGCGTTCTTTCATCTCTGCCGTGGCTTTGTTGGTAAACGTTACGGCTAAGATGTGCTCATAATCACACGGATTTGCGATAAGCAGATTGATAAAATTCTTGGCGAGCGTATATGTCTTGCCCGAACCTGCCGATGCTTTATAAATTTTTAGCGACATATTCTTGACCCTTTCTATATCCTTCGTCGTAAAGAAGTTCGATTTTCGCAGTATCGTTAGTTGTTCGTCCCACTCCGTAGTCGGTCGATGGACGTATCACTATAGCTCGTCCGTCTTGTTCCAACTGAGCCAAGCTGTCGAGTTGCTTGTTGTACTCGGCATTGCGTTCCAAGAGTCGCTTCATTATTGGCGACAAGAACTTTGCCCATTTCATGTTGCGTTCCTTACGACGAAACCCTTCCGGCTTTGTCATAACTACTACGACTTTTTCGCATCCGTCGTGCAATGCTCTTTCAAATGGCAACGAATCGGCGACTCCGCCGTCAACATATTTTCGTCCGTCAATTTCTGTCTTAGGACAAAGATACGGCATTGAGCAAGAGGCTTTACTCATCAGCAGGAATCTGTCAAAGTTGTCACGTTCTTCAAAATATGCTGCTTCGCCGGTCTTCGCATCTGTGGCTACCATGACAAATCGACAATCGCTCTTTCGATACTCCTCAAAATCAAATGGAAAATGTCTGTCGGGATATTCGTAGAAGAGATAATTCAGATTTATTATTCCATGCCCTGCTATAAAATGACGCAATCCGACATAGTCATATATCTTCAAAAGGTCTGTATCCGAAAAACGCGTCCTGCCTTTTTGCTTACTCAGATATGATAAACCCGTAGTTGTTCCGGCCGATACTCCTATGATATACGGAAAATTTATTCCATAATCCAAAAGACAATCCAAGAAGCCGGCTGTAAAAATGCCTCTCATTCCACCGCCTTCAAGTACCAAGCCTACTTTGCTGTTGTCTGCCATATAAAACAAGTATGAAGTTCTCTTTCCGAAGTTCCTTAGAAGGGAAATAACAGTGGCAAAACGATTATCATCACTATGCCCATTATCACTTGCAACGGCAAGCCTACTTTTACATAGTCCATAAATTCATACTTTCCGGCAGTCATGACAAGTGCGTTAGGTGGCGTAGAGAATGGCGATGCAAAACACATACTTGCTGCTATCGAGACTGCGAATAGCATAGGTGTTGGATTGACTTCCAATTGTTGTGCCGCACTGAGTGCTATAGGAGCAAGGAGTACGGCTGTGGCTGTATTGCTGATGAACATTGTCATCAACGACGTTGTGAAGTAAATGCCTCCCATGACTGCTATTGGTCCCAAATCTCCCAGCATTTCGACGAGCGAAGTGCTTATCATCTGCGATGCACCCGTCTTCTCCAAGGCCACCGACATTGGCATCATGGCTCCGATAAGTACTATTGATTCCCAATTTATGGTCTTGTAAGCCGCCTCCACCGAACGGAAACAACCCGTCAAAACCATAGCTACCGCCGCTATCATAACGGCTGTCACCGGTGCAATAGGGATAAAATCGAAGACCATAGCCGCTACCATGGCAATCATGATGATAGCCGCTATGGGAGCTTTATAGTCAATGGTCACTTTAGCAGCTTGTTCCAACGGCTGACCCATGACAACCCAATTCTCGTCTTCCTTTTGCAATCGGGCTATATTTATCCACGTTCCTTGCACTAATAGAACATCACTCGAAGCTATAACGAGTTCTCCAAGTTCGCTCAACAATATCTCTCCATGTCTTCTGACTCCAAGTACATTGACATCAAATTTAGACCTGAAGCCGGCTTCGTGTATATTCTTGCCGACAATGCCCGAAGTAGGCAATATCATTATCTCGGCTATACCTATATCGAAGAAGTCCAATACCTCTTCATGTTTGCCTACGACTTCTGTTTCGCGACTTTTGAGCAACTCTACTTTAAAATCGTCGACAAAACGTTTTACGTCTGCCACATCGGCTTGCACGTATAGTACGTCGCCTATTTCCAATGTCATGTGAGGAGAGGCTACAAGTTGTGTGATAGTCTTGAAGAAACGGTGGTGTTTGGCATCTCCGCGACGTACTTCCAATATATTGATGTTGTAACTCTTTCGCAAGCCGATATATCCTATTGTCTTTCCTTGCAACTTAGAAGAATTACTTATACGAAGTCGAAAAAGATTGTCCAACAAACCGTATTCGTTTATCAACTGCGAAAAGCTCTTTCCTCCCTTCTTCTGCTCTTTGTGAGATTCTCCTTTCTGCAAGAACATCTTACTCAAGGGTATCAACACCAAAATGCCAACTGCGACACAAACCAAACCTGTTGGCAAAAACGAGAAGAACGACAATTCCTCATATCCTGCATTGACCAATGTCTCTTGTACAATCATGTTTGGCGGTGTACCGATGAGTGTCATCATTCCGCCCATCGACGAAGCAAAAGCCATAGGCATCAACATTCTGCTCGGAGATATTCCTGCCGCTGTCGACAGACTTACTACGATAGGCAACAACAATGCGACAGTTCCCGAATTTGACACAAATGCTCCTATCCCCGATGTCACCAACATCATAAGTATGAATATTCGCAACTCATTACCTCCTGCCATACGCAATATCTTCGAGCTTATTATTCGTGCCAAGCCTGTTTGAAATATCGCTCCTCCAACAACAAACAAACCGACCATCATCACAACCACAGGATTCGAAAATGCAGTCAATGCCTCTTGCGGCGTGAGTATTCCTCCAAGAATAAGGCATAACAACGATACAAGAGCTACAACATCAGAACGAACTTTTCCCACGACAAATGCCACGGCCGTCAAGACCAATATTACTATAGTGTATATCATAAATCCTTTTGTTTTTCGCAAAGATACAATAAAGAACGAAATTGTTAATAGCAAAACAAAACTTATCATCAACTTTTCACAGCCATGAGTTTGTCGCATGCATATCGCAAGCTATTGGCTCGTATTCTTGAAAAGTTTTTTTGTGCAAAGGGGACATTCAAATTGTACAGTTTAGGGATGGTGGGGATGATGATGTGTTGACATTCAAATTGTACAGTTTTTATAGTGTAATCATTATGTAAGTTTTTTCGGAGTTGTGTTATTATTGTGAGTTCGGCGAATTCGCAATAATGTAGGTTGAGTAGAAAGAACTTGTTGGATTTTAATACATGGTTTCTTAGAACCGTTGAGTCTGTGTTGTTATGGTGTCACCACACAGACGGTGTGTCTATGTGGTGGTATGTCGAGGGATGTGAGGTGTGGGCGGGTATTGTGACGTCGAGGGGTTGCGGATGTTGTGTTAGTGCTCGCACAGGGTGCGAGGGGGTGTTTGGTTATTGCGACAGGGCTGTTTCAAAGTCTTCGATGGTGCCTATGTTGTGGCTTTGCGGGTCTGTGTTGTGCTGTTCGATCATCTCCATCACGTCTTCTCGTGTCAGGCCTTGGTATAGTTCGAGGAGTGTGTCGAGGCCTTCGATTGATGAGGGTGATATGGTGTCGGTTTTATGGAGGAAGCTTTCAAAGATTGCTGCGAAGTGGTTTTCTGTCGGTTTCATGCCGTTTTTGAACCACTTTTTCAGCTCTTCACGTGAATAGACTGTGTTTGCCATGGTGTTAATGTGTTACGTTGTCGTCTGCTATGTTATTGAAGTCTTCTTTGTCGGTGATTGTGGCGAGTGACACTTTTATGGTTGCTTGCAGGTTTGCGCCACCGTCTTGTGCTATCGGGACGCCTGATTTTATGGCTTCGATTATGCCGTCGATGCGTCGGGACATTTTTTGCAGTTGAGTGACGAGTTCGGGTGTTTTCAGCACGCCGCCGTTTTGTCCGCCATTGATGATAATCGGGCATTGTGAGGAGAGGAGGACGAAGCCTGTAGAGGGTGTGTCGAGAGCAACGAGGACGGTGGCGCCGACATCGGGACGGTATGTTATTGCTCCGACATCGCCTAAGTGGAGGTCGATGTCGAGCAGGGGTGCGGCGGTGTCGTCGAGAGGTTGGATGTCGACGGTGTTGTTGTCGGCGCGTATGATTGTGCCCATGATGATGGGTGTTATTTTGGTGCCGGAGAGGAGTTGTATTGCTGAGCGTATGTCCATATTAGATTACTTTTATGAGGTAGTTGATAACCGTGTAGGGTGGCATATTGTTGTGTGGTGCTCCGTAGCCGGTTTTGTTGGTACTGCGCTCTCGGCCTTTGTCGTATTTCGGAAAGCCGTATTCGTCATCTGAGTAGAGGTGGTATTCGTGCGAATCGGATTTTTTTACTTTGGTGTATCGGGAGTTGATGCTGTGGGAGTGTGATGGCATTTCATGTGTCAAGAGTTTGTGTTCGGCTTCACCTCCGGTGGCGCCGAGTTTGTAATTTTGGTCACTACCGAGCAGGAAACGTCCGGCTGTGTCGGGGGCTTTGAGTCCTATTGAGTTGAGCAGGCTTGTGAAGTTGAGCCAACCAGTTGGGTCGATGCGTTGCGTGATGCCTAACTTCTGGATATATCCATTCCATGCGTTTATGATGTCTTTGTTTGCCTGCCACGAGCCACAGGGCAGATAGCCGTAGGCGGCACCCATGCCTTTTATGACGTCGTCGGTGGTGGTTGCTTTGAGTGGGAGGTCTTGACTCCATGCGATGATAGCTCCGCGAGGCACGAGTTGTTGCTGCAGAGCGTCGAGGTTGGCTTCGGCTGATCCGCCGAGTGCTGCTATCTCTCTTTCGAGTTTGGCGATGCGAGAGAGGGCACCGGAGAAGTCGGTGCTGTTGACCTTTTGGTTTGACAGAGCGAGAATGTTGCGCATGGGTATGTTGTCGATGTCGACGTTGGCCCATTGTACGGAGTAGACGGCGTTGGCGGTTTCGTAGGCGAGAGTGGTGGCGTATCGGCGTGTCATGGCTTTATGTGTTTCGCCGTTTTCGTAGCCGACGTTGAGTGTTGTTTCTTCAAAGACACAAGCGTAGCATCTTGGATCATTTGGGGTATATTTGGCACTGACGTATGGCAGGAGTTCGCCGTTGAGGACTATCCATCCGGGTACGCTAAAGTCCATGACGCCTTGTTGGTTTTTGATACCAGAGACGACGAAGTTGCCACTACCGGTGATAGCTGATAGTGCGCGGTATATGTTTGTCCAGCATTCTTGCATGTATTGCAGTGTTTCGATGCTCAGGGGGTATCCGCCTGTTGTGAAGTGTAGTGTTTGCATGGTGTTGTGAGTTAGAAGTATTGAATATTATAGCCGACGCCGGCGAGTTTCATTTCGTTGATGCTTGCTGAGATATTGAGACAGATTGGTTCGAGGTCAGTTGGGACGAAGACAATGAAGTCGTCGGTCGTTTTGTCGGCGTATTCGTCATCGGGGTACAGGTATGTGGAAGTAGAATCGAGAGGGTGCAGGTAAGTGTTGAGAGTGGGCGTGCCTTTTAGTTCTTCTTGTGTGTATATCCAGAGACGTAAGTGAGTGTCGAGGCTACCGATGCGGATGCGTCGGTGCTTGGGGTCGTGTCGGTCGTTGAGCAGAGATTCGAGGATGCATACTTGTCCGTTGTGGGACAGTCGGTAGTAAGTGCCGTATGGAGAGGAGTTGTGAGCGGCGTCTATTCTATCGTGGCATTGTTGCAGCACGGAGAGAGCGCAGCGAAGTATAGCGCAGAGCACGGGACGTCGCAGGGCGGTTGGCAGCAGGCCGACGGCTATTGTCATCAGGTCGAATGGCTTCATGTTTAAAAGGCGTTTAAATGGTGTTTAAATGGCTTTTAAATGGCTTTTAAATGGTTATTGTTTGGGTTTGTATTGTATGGTGCTTTGTCGGTAGTCGGTGTCGAAGTTGACGTTGAAGTATCCTGAGAAGGGAGTAACACGCACGTCGATGTCGGTGAGAGCGTCTTCTGTGTCGGGGTTGGCGTACTGTGCGGAGTTGATGTGTGGCACTTCGACGCCGTCGATTTGTTGTAGGTAATCGGTGAGGTGTTCGAGAACGAGTTCGCCGTTGAACGGGAGGAGAGTGAGGTATTTTTTCACCGCCTCTTCGATAGGCTTGACGGGTTCGCTGACGAGAGTTCCGTCGAGTTTAAAGACGGCGATGTCGACGTATACTGTCATAGAGAGCACGAGAGTGTCGGCAGCGTTAGATATGATATTGAGGCGTATTCCTGCATCTTTTACTCTATTGATGTAAGAGGAGAAAGCATCGCGCATTCCTTTGGATAGAGGTGAGAGGTATCCGTTGCTGTCGGCGGTCGCCACTTTGACTATGAGTCCGTTGGTGTCGGCTTCGGTGACTGCGCAGTGGGATATAGGCATGAGAGTGTTGTCGGTGGGTGGTTGGTCGTATTGTCCGGTGTTGTCGTTGATAGCTTCACCGTATCGGAAAGCGAGAGCCTGTTGTTGGTACCAAGTGAGGGTGTGCGGGCGTAGCTGTTGGCAGACAGCGGTGACCTGTTGGAGGTGAGTGTCGGTGAGACGTTCGATGGTGTAGGCGCAGAGGGCGAAGATGTAGAAAAGTATGTTTTCGATACTTACCTTGGAGAAACGAGAAGAGAAACGTTCGTTTTCACCGAAGCCGTAAGCAGATTGCGCCGCCGAGTCGCTCATGAAGGCGGAAGTCATTGTTTGTTTTATTTCTTCGATTGTGCGTGCCATGGTGTTGATGTTAGGGGTTATCGGGTGAGACGGTGAAGATAGGAATTGGAGCCTTGATATACCAATGAGAGATGCCTTCGGGGTTGAGTTGTGCCAATTGGGCCTCTGATGGTGCCGTTGCGGGAGTTATACCAGCGAGAGCGTAACGTTCGACGATGCCGTTGTCGGGGATTTGTGCGAGCGTCGGAAGATTGAGAATCTGCCCGGGTTCGAGAGTCACGGAGAGTGGCAAGTCGTTGGCGAGAGCGATGTCGTAGGCGGCTTCGGCTCGTCCGTAAGCTTGCAGGGCAATGTCGAAAAGCGTTTGGCGGTCGAGGGCTGTTATGTAGTTCATTGGACAGTGAGAGTGATAGTGTTAGAGTTGTCGACGGTGAGAGAGTTGACCTTGAGTCCTACGGCGGTGAGTTGTTTTCGCAGTCGGGTGAGCCATTTTCCCGAGTCGGTTCTGCCGAGTTGTCGGAGAGCCTCACCGCCGATAAGAGGGCACTCTTTGAGTTCGCCTCTGTTGGCGGTGATGACGATGCCTGCATGAGTCGTTTGTGGCTTACCGAGGGCGAGAGTCCTTTGTTCGGACATTGCGAGGTCGTCGGTCTCTGGGTCGATATATAGTGCTATTGTGTTCATCATAATGCGTAGTTGATGTCGTTGACAGCGTCGGTGAGAGCTCGTGCCACCATATCGCGTATATCGTGTGCGTTTTGTGCGATGTTGGTGGTGTTGATATTGAAGTGTTCGACAACTCTGTCGATGGTGATGTCGATACGTTTTATTTGCGACTGTCCTGCCGTGGCTGATTGGCTTGCGGCGGATAGGCTTGTGTTGATACCTACGGTGTTTTTTGTCGGTTTTTTGTCGGTGGTGTCGGGGGTGTTTTGTTTGTCGGTTGCAGTCTCTTCTTTTGTGTCGTTTTCGGTGAGTTCGTGGTCGACACGTATGTCGTGCACCCAATCGGCGGCGTTTTGCGCCCAATCCCAACCTGTGAGTTTGGCTATCCATCCGAGGAGCTTTTGCATAGGGTGAAGCAGAGCGTCGAGGAGTACGGCACCGAGACGTTTGATACCGGCTACAAAACCGCCCTCCGTGAAGGCTTTTTTGAGGGAATCCCAATGTCGCACGATGGAAGCAATAAGCCAACCTACGGGACCCATACATTCGAGGACAGTCTCGCCCCATGTCTTGAAGTGAGTGATACAAGCAACGATACCTGCCACGAGTGCGGTGATAGCTATAACGATAAGTCCGATGGGATTCATCGAGGCAATGAAGTTGAAAGCCTTTTGAGCCACGCCCCACGCCTTGGTGCTTGTTATTGCAGTCTTAACGCTTCGAATGTAACGATTCACGTTAAGACGCAGCAGACGCAAGGAAGCTGCGGGGTTGTGCAGGAGTCTGACGGAGAGAGTTGCGAAGTTAGAGATGCCGTGTAGAGCTTTTGAGAAACCATCCTTCAGGAGAGTGGCCGATTCGGCGAGAGCTGTCAAGTGCTCTGCATTTTCAGCGAGTATGGAGCTGTATGCGCCGAATGAGCCGAACGTGTTGCCGAGGGAGATCTTCCAGTCTTCGATGTTGGCACGTGCCACTTCGACGGAGTGCGCCCATGTGGCGTTACGTATGGCCGCCTGTTCTTCGGCGGCTGATGTAGCGGTGACGGCGTCGGTCATCTGACGAACCGCGTCGGCGTTTTGTATGAGGTATGTAGCGGCGGTGATATTTTCACGGCCGAATACCGTTGCGAGGAACTGAGTGTCGTGGAGTCTGTTTTGGAGAGTGCCGAGAGCGTCGGAGAGGTCGGTGACGTTGGTGTCGATGCCGAGTTTTGTTTTAAGCGAGAGGAGAATGTTACGCAGAGCGGTTCCGGCTTCTGCCCCTTTGATGTTGGCACCAGCGAGAACTTCGAGAGCACCGGCAGTATGTTCGACATCGACGCCGAGAGAAGAGGCGGCAGCGCCGACCACTTTGAAAGAAGCAGCGAGGTCGACCACTTCGGCAGCACCTTCACGAGAACCTGCGGCGAGGACATTCATGACACGCTGTGCGTCGGTTGCAGCGAGGCCGTACTGGCTTATAGTTGCGGCGAGAGAGTTGGCAGCGTCGTCGATGCTGAGACCTGCCGCCTGTGCGAGAGTTGCGGAGCGTTGGAGAATAAGTTCGATGTCGTGCACGGGTGCGTCGAGCTGTCCTGCGAGGATAGTGAAAGCACGTGCAGCTTCGGAAGCACCGAGTCCGCTATCCTTGCCTATCTGTCGTGCCATGTCGGCGACAGTTTGGAGGTCTTCACCTACTACGCCGGTGATGGCGGAGAGGTCAGCCATGCGGGCCTGGAAGTCTACGGCGGGAGCTGTCGTTTCGGAGAGGAATGTGGCTATCTTGCCGAATGACTCGCCAAAGGTTTGTACTTTGATGAGCTTGTCGGTCAGAGTGCCGAAAACAGCAGAGGCTTCTGATGCCGCCTTAGTATTCCTTGCGACGGCTTGTGTCAGGCCTTCCACTTCGGCGGTGATGGTTTTAATCTCCTTTGTGGCGGCGTCGACGAGTTTTATTTTTAGCGATACTGTTTCCATTTTCGATTTATTATTGTATTATTGCAATATATCTAAATAGTAGTGTTATGGGTGTTTTATTGGATATATTGGTATTTGTCTTTAAGTGTGTTTTTTTTATCGCCATGTTTGGTTTGGTCCTGCATGTGATAGACATTAACAAGGGCAAAAAGGTATAACTCCGGGGTTTGCCTTCGTCGGGTTTTACCGTCAGCGTCATGCACTATGTGCGTGGCGTTTTTTTTGTTTATCGGTTGTCGGTTCCGAACATTCGAGCGAGGAGTTCGGCGGTGTTTTTGAGTCTCCATGTTTCGAGCCAGATAGCCTCGGCGTATAGCTTTGCCCATGAAGATGGGGAGAGCGTATCCGGGTCGATGTGGAAGTTGGCACGTATGAGAGCCTCACCTTTGAGGAGTTCGTCTTCGGGGTTGTCGGAGTTCACAGCGATGGCGAACTCCGTCAGACGTTTTTTATGGTTGCTTTGACCGCCGAAATGATGTGAGAAAGTTGACCGACGGCGCCGATGAAGAGCACTGGGTCGCTTTTGATTGCCGTATCGCCTGCGACAAAAGTGTTATCGACGAGAATTTGCGAGGCCTTTATTTCGTCTGTTTTTGCCATCTTGGTCATTGCCGCCATTGTTGACATGTCCGGACGTCGGAAGTAAGCGCAATGAACGGTGCTGTCGTCGTCTTCGACTTCGACGCAGTAGATACGGCCATACTGTTGTTTGAGACGGTCGATGTCGGCGGGTGGGAGTTGTCCGGGGTTGTGTGTTTTGTTGCTCATGGTGAGTGTCGTGTTTTGTAGGATTAAAGGGCGGTTAAACGCCCTTTAAATGGTTTTTAAACTGTGTTTAAAGAGTGTTTAGAGCTTGCCCCAATCGATATGCGAGCAGACGAGAGGCAAGTCGACATCTTTTGAAGCGTCGCCCTCTTGCCAGTCGAGTTCGATGTCAGAGAATTGGCAGTTGTGAATCACGTCGTGCACAATCTTGCCTGACTCCTCCGGGATGTAAGATACCTGCACGTCGAAAGGAGCAATATCTTGCAGTCTGCCTGTACGGCTGTTGGCCGCTATGGCTCTGACCTCGTCGGCGAGAATCTTGATAGAAGCCTCGCACGTGATGCGTCCCTTTCCACGTCCGACGGGGCGACGGCCTGCACCGTAGATGTTTGACACTTCTTGTTTGTCGGAGTATTTAACGGCGCGTATGCCTGTGATGGGCGTTCCGCCGATGAGGACGGTGATGTCCGCCCAACCGTAGAGGTTGCCGTTGATGAGAGGTGTTGTGTTCATGTTCAGATGTTTTTAACGAAGCCGATGTTGACGGTAGCTTGACGCATAACGCCTACGGGCTGAGCGTGGATAGTGAAAGTGATGTTGTTAGTGGCGAGGACGTCTTGCGCGGGGTCGATGGTGACCTTCCATCCGCTTACTTCGCCTGCCTTTTCCATGTCGTCGAGAGCCTTTGCGGCTGTTGTCTCGAGATGTCGGAGAATGTCGGCGCGGAGCGTTCCGTCGTCGTTCAGATGTATAGGTCTGCCGAGCTGAGGCAGTAGGTAGGTGCGTACTCCTCGCACGGCTTTGTCCATTGTGCGTTGGAGTTCGATAGTGTTGTAGTCAGACTGGAAGTCGGACATGTTGTGCGAGTCGGAGAAGTACACCCCTGCGAGGCCCGGGTAAGTACGGAGGTAGATGTAACGTTCGGCATCGAGAGTTTCGAGAACAGCGGCATCTACGGTGTCGTAGGGAGTATTGTCGGAGAAGATAGGGCGAGTGAGGCCAGTGTCGCAACGTTCGACCCACGCTATACTCTCGTTGACCTTACGAGCCGAGAGAATGCCGATGAGCGTTCCGATGGCGGGAAGAGATGCCTCTATGTCACGAGATATGAGCACCGACACGTTAGGAGCCGAGGAAGCCACCTGCGTTGGTAGTTTGTGGATGTCGGTCATTGGTGGAGCGACGATGATAGAGAGCGGCATCCACTGAGCGTCGAGACTTGTTGCCTGTGCTTGCAGAGCGGTGATGCCGGCCTTAGAGATAGGCTCTGTGTCGATGATTCCGAGCTGTCGGATATTACCGCCTGCGGCGTGTTGCATATCGGCGACAGCTGCGTAGTCGTCAGTGCGGAGGGCGAAACCCACGTAGAGAGAGAGCCCCGGGTTGAGGCGTATAGCTTCGAGCACCTGAATGCCGTAGGGCGTTTCGGTGTCGAGGCCGAGAGCGTCGGCTGTTTTTTTGTCGGAGCAAGGTTGGAATGGTTCGGTGGCGAACTCTTCCGGAATGTCGCTATCAGAGTCGACGAGGAAGAGCAGACCACTTATGTGGTCTTGCCCCGGTAGGCTTTTAGCGATGTGTCCGTCTTCGCGGTTGATGGTGAGTTTTTGCATAGTCGGTATGTGTTAAGGAGAAGCGCGGGCGTTCGCACCTACGTTGTCGCTACGGTGTAGCTATGGTGTAGCTATGGCAAAGTGCGAACGCTTTTGCTTCGGTGATTGTTTAACCCAAAGATTTGGGTTTAATGGCGGGAGTTGTTACCCTTGAGCCTGCAGTTCTGCTTTGACTTCCTGGTAGTAGACATGAAAAGCGTAGCCGTAAGGCGTCGAATACTTGTCGTTCGCTGAGGCGTTAGCCTTTGCTGTCCACTCTGCCCATTTCTCTGGGTCGAGGCGGTCGGCGTTGACACGTTCGTTGGTAAGCTTAAAGATCTGCTTCGCCAATATCTGTGCCTCAGAAGGCTCAGCCGTGTTTCTACCTTTACGGACGAGGAACGTCTTACCATTTCGTGTAGTGCGGAAAGTGTAACGGCGGTCTCCTACGCCACCCGAGAGGCCTTGAGTGATGACATTGTCTTTTACTTCTGCCATTGTTGTAGTGTGTTAGGATGCGAGATTCCACGGCTATCTCGCGTTAGTGTTGTGTTTCACCCTGTCTCCGTGGCTGACGGGGTGTATGGGGGTGGGGTTACAAGCCGAGAGCAGTACTGTTGCCATATTGCGCGATGAATGCCTCATCGGTGCATAGAGAGATAGACCTATTCGCGCTGTCAATATCATAGCAATAAACCTCCTTTGTTACCTTGTTGCCAAATGCGGCCGTGAACAACCCGCTCATATTCATTCTATATGGTTGTGTTGTATCGGCAATGATCTCTATCTCTTGCAAGTCGGGTGTATATACCTTGACGATGTCCCCTTCATTGGCACCTAACAGAGAGGTTACGCTATAGTCTTGCGAGCCTACACTATTGCAATAGCCCTCCTTGTAGTATTTATGATCATCTGCTGACATGAAGACAATACCAATCTCACCATAACTATTGGTTCTAAAGCCCCATAGATGGTTATACTTCTCCAGTGCCTGGCTTGCCGGTATTGGCTCGGTGCTACCGCCGTTATCTTCGCCTCCTTCTCCTTCGGTGCTGCCACTGTCGCCTCCTTCACCTTCGGTGCCACCTCCTGTGTTACCTTCAAGAGCGGAGATACGCTGTTCGTAAGAGGCGAGGAGTTCGTCATAAGAGCCACATCCGCACTCGTCTTTACTTTCAATAGCTGCGAGACGCTCTTCGAGGGCTGTGATGGTCTCAGCACATCCGCACTCCTCTTTGGCTTCAAGTTCTGCGAGACGCTGTTCGAGGGCTGTGATGGTTTCTGCACATCCGCACTCGTCTTTGGCTTCGAGGGTTGCGAGACGCTCTTCGAGTGCTGTGATGGTTTCAGCACATCCGCACTCGTCTTTGGCTTCGAGCTGTGCAAGACGCTGTTCGAGCTCTGCGGTGCGTACGTCCTGGTTGTTTTGTATGGTGGCGAGGAACTCGCCGAGTTGAGACATTGTGCTCATTGTATGGGGGTGTTTAAAGTGTTAGACAGTTTGTTTGAGGTAGTCGACGCCTGCTGTGGCGGTGTTGTAGGTGTGGGGGTTACAAGCCATAAGCAGCACTGTTGCCATACTGCGCGATGAATTCCTCATCGGTACATGGAGATACAATCTTATTGTCGCTGTCTAACTGATAGCAACGCACCTCTTTTGTTCCCACGTTGCAAAATGCCATTGGGCATACCCCTCCGAATCTATAAAAATACGGACGTGTTGAATCGGCAATGATCTCTATCTCTTGCAAGTCGGGTGTATATGCCTTGACGATGTCCCCTTCATTGATATTTAACAGAGAATATACTGGTAGATCCTGCACTGGCGGGTTTGTCGCATAAAACATATCTCCTACTTTCATGCGGTGCTCGTAGGCCGACAAGAAGGCCATTGCATTTTTGTTGCTATAAGCATCTATATAACTGCAAAGTAGAAAGTCATACTCTTCCAGTGCCTGACTTGCCGGTATTGGCTCGGTGCTGCCACCGTTACCTTCAAGGTCGGAGATGCGCTGTTCGTAAGCGGCGAGGAACTCGTCGAAGGTGCCGATACCGTCGAGGTAGGTTTTGTCGGTTGCCGACATGAAACCTGCCTTTTCTGCCGTGGCGGTGTCGTGCTGGTGAGCCGTCACAGCATCGGTGATAGCGTCGAGGATGGTCTTGTTGTCGGTTATTTGGTCGGCAATCTCTTTGAGAGTGTCGAGAGTCTCCGGAGCGGAGTCGACGAGAGCGGCGATCTTTTCGTCGGTGTATGCCTTAGCGTCAGAGAGAGCCGTGGCGTTTTTCTCTGCCAATGTTTTGAGGCGTGCTCCTATGAACTCGCCGAGTTGAGACATTGTGCTCATTGTTGTAGTGTTATAGTGTTAGACAGTTTGTGTGAGGTAGTCGATGCCTGCTGTGGCGGTGTTGTAAGCGTTGAGGAAGTCGTCGAAGGTGCCGATGGAGTCGAGGAAACTTTTGTCGGCTGCCGACATGAAACCTGCCTTTTCTGCCGTGGCGGTGTCGTGCTGGTGAGCCGTCACAGCATCGGTGATAGCGTCGAGGATGGTCTTGTTGTCGGTTATTTGGTCGGCAATCTCTTTGAGAGTGTCGAGAGTCTCCGGAGCGGAGTCGACGAGAGCGGCGATCTTTTCGTCGGTGTATGCCTTAGCGTCAGAGAGCGCTGTGGCGATTTTCTCTGCCAAAGTTTTGAGGCGAGCACCTATGAGTTCGCCGAGTTGGGTAAGGATTGTTTTTGCCATTGTGTGTTAGTGTTTGATAGTACGTGTTATATAGCCAGTCAGCGCACCGATAGCGAAAGCGCCGAGCAGGCGAAGGAATGTTATAAATCTGTTGGTTGGCTTCCGGACTTCTACGGAGTGAGAAGCCGTCGAAGTACGTGTGACGTTAGCCGACTGCTGTGTTTGTCGGACGATGATAGGTTCCGGAGCCACTGTTGCGCGCACGGCGATAGTAGTATGTCCGTCGGGCGTATTATTCAGAGCAGCTTCGAGAGCCGTACGACGTCCCTGTTCTTCATGAAGTTGAGCTATGAGAACATTACCGAGCGAGTCGCATTCCACCCATGCGTAGAATAGCGCCGAGTCCGGGACTGTTGCCACTATTGTATCACGGGTTGTCTCTCTGACGATTACCGTGTCGGCGGTCGTCGTCTTGTCCAGTGTTACCCTCTTCGAGCTTATACAACTCTGAGCGCACAGGGCAAGAGTTAACATGAGCACAATAGAGCACCTTTTGCAGAGCGCGGTTAAGGTTGCGAACGGTGACGCGCAGAGCATTGATTTCACGTTTAAGCGGTTTGACGATATATTCTTCATTAGTGCGGAGGATGCTGTCGGTGTTAGTCGTTTGCAGTTGGCTTACTTCTTCTTCGAGTTTTCGTTTTGTCTGTCGGAGCGTGTAGAGGGTGGCGATGAATCCGCCACCCAGAACAAGCTCAAGGACAACTCGGATTAGTTCGGTCCATTGCATGAGGAGAAGGGTTGTTGTGAGTATTCATTTTGCACATCGAAGCAAGGGCAGGCCTTGTTGGAATACTCGCAATGGCCGTGAATAGAGGCATGTGGGTATTGTTTGAGGAGCTGATGTAACAGCTTATTGAGGGCTGTGCATTGCTGAGGTGTGCGTGTATCTTTTGGAGTTTTTCCGTCCGCTGCCAGACCTCCGACATAGGCGATACCTATAGAATTGGTGTTATGGCCTACGCAGTGGGCGCCTATCTTGTCTACCGGGCGTCCGTGGCTGACTGATCCATCGAGGTGAATGATGTAGTGGTAGCCTATATCGGAGAAACCGCGGTCGCGGTGCCATCGACGTATAGTGTCGATGGAGTAGTCGCGTCCTTGCGGAGTAGCTGTGCAGTGGAGGATAATTTCGTTAATGGTCCTCATCGTTACTGTTTGACGGTGTAGCCTGCGTAGAGGCCTTTCTTGTCATGTCGAACAGCAGCACCACCTGCACGTACGAGAGCGGAGATGATGTCGCCATAGTAGAGAGCAGAACGTTCGTCGACGAAGAGGTCTGTCTGTCCGAGAGCGCGGCTCACGCTGTCTTCGTGCCAAGCGATGATGTCGAAAGACTTCGTGTCGGCCGTTCCGAGATTAGAGCGCATATAGATGTCGAAACTGTAGAGTTTGCCCACGATACCCTTCTGAGCGTCTGCCGAGAGGATGAAAGACTGACCTTCAAACTCTGTGAGCTGACGGAGCAGAGTGTTGTACATTGTAGGCGTAAGGATGATGCATCTGCCAGTCTGCGGAATGTCGGCACCATCGAAAGCCTCTTTTATCTCGAGAATGAGAGCTTTGACGTCCTTCTTTTGGTCGGCTGTAAGTGCGACAGGATTGTTGGCCGCCAGAGCCCACGAGAGGAGCAAGTCGGCGTGTACAGCATCGAGGAGAGCCGAACGGCAAGCACGGATGATACTCTGTCGCTTGTCGTATGAGAGTTCGACCTGCTCCGCATTAGGAATGAGGATAGGGTCAGAAGTGAACTCGCCTATCTGATAAGTGAGGTCGCTGTCGGTTCGTTTGGTAGCTGTTGCCGGCAATTTGCTTCGTCCCTTTACCACCGTTGGCGGATTGCCTGCGTTGGGGACGTGAACCGTCTTGTTGTTGACGAATGCGGAGTGGTTAAGAGAGCGAGCGGCGAAAGTGTTGTCGGCGAAGAGGCCTTCGATAATGTCGCTCAGCCAGATTTCTTTTTGTAGTGCCATGAGTGTGGTTAGTTGTTAGGTTAGTTGTTTGGTTGAGTTCCGAAGCGTTCTTGGAATTTGCGTCGGTATAGCTCCGGGTTTTCGGTGCGTAGTTTTTGCAGCTGGCCACCCCGGTCGAGTTCTTCCCAAGAGAGGTTCTCGAGGGCGGTGTCAGTGCGTGGCGTAGGCGTCGGGACAGCGTTGCGCTTTGGCATCATAGCGATGAGCGCTTGCAACTTGTCGGGCGCTGAGGCGTAGTCTGCCTTGAGTTGGTCGGACATCTGCATAGAAATGCGGTGTTCTGCGACAGCTGTTGCGAGAATGTCGTCTACCTGCTTAGCGAGAGCGGAAGCACGCAAGTCGTCTAATTCGTTGTTGAGAGCATCCACCTGCGCCTGCAGAGAGTCTGCCTTGTCGGCGCGTGCTTTGAGGTCTTGGAGGAACGTGCGTAGTTCCTCTTCTGCTTCTGACTTAAGGTCAGGGAAAATTTCTTTAAAGTTCATGTCTTTGTTGTTGTTAATATCTGCGGAAAGGTCGCAGAGGATGTTGTCATTTTCGTCGTGCAGTCGGGCGAGAGCGTTGAAGTTGCCCGGGATGTCGACGAGGCTTATTTCACGAGGGAACCACGATAAGACAGTCGGCCCTGTTTGACCGGGCAGAATGTCGTCGGGGTTTTCTGAGAGTTCGAGAGCTACGATATGACCGACGGAAGCGGCATTGATGAAACCCTCCTCTATCTGTTTGGCGAGTTCGGGAAAGAGAGTGTCGTTGACTATGGGAGTACCATAGACAGCGTCGCCTTCAATGCGTATGTCGGTCCACTGCACAGCGACGCCTTTTGCGCGGTCGTGCATGAGGAACCCGACAGGAGGGTTGAAACGCTCGAGGAGGAGACCTTCGGTGAGGAGTCGGTAGCCGTAGCAGTTGACGCTGTTGTCGGTGAGACAAAATTCGCGGTTGATGCGTATCATTGATGGGTGTTGTTTTGGTTTTATGGTTACAAAGTAAAAGCGTGGGAACGTGGTTGCAAAATAGGTGTGCCAAGATTGCGCAACAATTTGACAGAGGGTAGCTTTTCGCTAATCTTTGCAAGCTGTAAACGGGTTTTAAACGTCGTTTAACCGTCTTTTAAATATTGTTTAACCTTCATTATTGATATGTCGAATAGTGTTTCTAACAGCAATAAAGTATCGTCGGGTGGTGGTGGTCTGCGTCTTGTCATCAACGGCACGTTGAGTCACATAGCGCGTCGCTTTATACGCACGCATGAGTTGAGTACTGCGCCGTCGATGGGTATGTCGTCATCGTCGGGTGATGTCGGAGTGAAGCCACGGGAGAGTTATTTAGGTCGGTATTATGATACCGACTTGTCGTTGGGTGTCGGAGAGGAAGCCGACGACATCGTTATCACCTCTGCCGTGTGCAGTGTGAGTCTGATGAAGAGTGTAGTGATGACGGCGCTTGCCGGACGTGACGGCACCGTCAAGGAACTCATCTCTGCCAATGACTATGAGATTAACGTAGTCTTTCATGTGATGAACGACACGGACGAGTATCCCGAGGAGGGCATGCGCAAGTTGCAGGCCTTGGTGCGGGAGAACTGTTCGCTATATGTCGACAGTGCCTTTCTGCGATTGTTTGACATAGACAGAGTGGCGGTGTTGTCGATGGAGGTCGAACAGGCGACATGGGGCAATGCACAGGAGGTGAGCCTGCGACTTGTGAGCGACGATGACTATGAAGTTGAAGTAATGCAGACGATATAGCTATGTACAGGTTGACGTGCAACATAGAGATACGATGTGCCGAAGGAGTATTGCGATTGTCGCATGCTTCGGAGATAGAGATTAAGAAAGATGCGGGGGTGTTGTGTGACACTATGCGTCTGACACTACCCAAGAGGATACGATGGCGCGGAGCGGAGCGCAACCCCATACGTCGTGGAGATGAGATAAGGGTGTGGCTTGGCTATAACGACCGCAACCACTTAGCCTTTGTAGGCCTTGTGCGCAAGATAGAGCCACACACGCCGATGGTAATAGAAGCGCAGGACATGATGTGCCAGTTTCAGACCGTGGATGCCAAGAAAAAGGCATATACGAGCACCACCCTCAACACGTTGTTGAAGGATCAGGGAGTGGAGTGTGTCATCAAGGGCACGCAGTCCGTCGGTGCCTATCGTGTCGAATGCAACACAGTGTCGGAACTGTTGTCGTCGCTACATCGTCAGGGCATACGTTCGATGATGCGAATAGGCGGGGGCGAGGAGCCGACGATGTACAGCGGATTGGTTATATCGCCACCCGATGTGCGGACGTTTCTTGCCGACGAGAGAACCATAGCGGACAAGTCGAGGTTGCAGTATGCACATGCCGACAGTGTGCGCTTTCTTGTGCGAGTGAAGAACAACAGCACGACAAAAGGCAAGCGTCGAGACATGAAACGTGTAGAGGTGGGATATAAAGACGGTGAGTTGCGCACCTTCAACGTCATCAACATGACGGAGGCGGAGATGAAGGAATATGCCGAAGTTCAGTATGCGAAGCTGCAACAGGGGGGACTGAGTGGCGAAGTGACCCTCTTCGGGGGTGAGATAGTAGATAAGTTAGACGGGGTGCGGGTTATCATAGAGGGACATGACGAAGGCGTGTATCAAGTAGAGAGAAATAACATAACGTGGGGCTCGGGCGGATTTCGCCAGTGCTTGACGATAAACACCAAGTTAAGTCAATGAAACAGACAAGTAGAAAGAAGAAACTGACACCACGCCAGGCACAGGCGCAATGGGACGAGTTTTACAGTTCTTTTGTGAGCAATGCTGACGTGAACATGAACGAGCCGCCAGAGGAACGTGAGCGTCGCAGGACACGTTTGGAACGTGACCCTGAGGCGTGGATGGCGTACTATTGTGCCCGTTACTGTACGAGTAAGCCGGCAGACTTTCATCGTCGGGCAACACGCAGGCTGTTGAGCGATGCTAACTGCTATGAAGTGCGTGCCTGGAGTCGAGAGTTAGCGAAGTCGGCGAGGTCGATGATGGAGGTGCTTTATCTTGCGTTGACGGGGAAGATTCGCAACGTGCTTGTAGTGTCGAACTCGTATGACAATGCGGAGCGACTGTTGGACCCCTTCCGCTTACAGTTGGAGCGGGATCTGCGCATCACGTTGGACTATGGCGTTCAGGTCGTAGATGGCAAGTGGGAGTCGGGAGAGTTCACTGCCGGGTGTGGCTGTTCGTTCAGGGCCTTAGGAGCGGGACAGTCGCCACGAGGCACACGCAACAGCGAGGTGCGTCCGGACTTTATCCTCATCGACGACATCGACACCGACGAAGCGTGTCGCAACCCGGAGCGAGTGAAACAGACGTGGGACTGGGTGGAGAGTGCATTACTACCGACACGTTCTATCAGCAGGGCGTGCAGGGTGCTCTTTAACGGCAATGTGATAGCACAGGACTGTTGCATCACGAGGGCAATGAAGATGGCGACACACACCGACGTGGTCAACATACGCGACAAGCAAGGGCGCAGCACGTGGCCGGAGAAGAACAGCGAGGCGGACATAGACCGCATATTGTCGCAGATCTCGACACGAGTAGCACAACAGGAGTACTTCAACAATCCACTGAGCGAGGGCGACGTATTCAAGACCCTCACGTGGGACAAGGTACCACCTTTGAGCCGCTTTCGCTTCTTGGTGGCGTATGGCGACCCGGCACCGAGCAACAACAAGAGCAAGCAGAGCAGTACGAAATGTGTAGTGTTGTGTGGGCTCATGAAAGGCGTGTTGTACGTTGTCGACTGTCGATTAGACAGGGGACTGAATAGTGAATTCATCGATTGGTTTGCACAGTTGGACAGAGTAGCGGACGGGTGCACTGTGTACAACATCATGGAGAACAACACCCTGCAAGACCCGTTCTATCAGCAAGTCTTTAAGCCGTTGGTCGCTGAGAAACGCAAGGAGATAGAGAAAGAGAGCGGGCGCACCTTCAGCGTAGGCGCCGACACCAAGAAGAAGACCGACAAGGCGACACGTATAGAAGCCAACTTAGAGCCCCTTGTGAGCAGTGGTCGATTAGTGATGAACATAGCGGAGAAGAACAACCCACACATGAAACGTTTGGAGGAGCAATTTCTGATGTTCAGCCTTGCCCTTAAATACCCTGCCGACGGTCCCGACTGTGTGGAGGGTGCTTTGCGTTGGCTTCGAGACAAGAGTGCGACGACGGTCGGTGCGGACGTTATCCCTACGGCAGACTTCAGAAGACGAAACAAACAACGATTGTAGAGATGGAAAGAGTAATACAAGAGATACAGGAACGCCTGCGTGAGAGCGTGGCGGACTTGCAGACGATAGACGAGAACTACGGACAACTTGTGAAGATGTTTGACGAGAGTGAGGATGGTGACATCTATCCGGTGCACTCTCCTGCGGTACTCATCGATGTCCGGGATATACGTTGGTCGGGTCTGAGAGGCGGCTGTCAGACCGGGATAGCCACGGTAGTGGTGACCCTTGCCATAGACTGCTACGACGATACGCACTACGAGCAGACGCAGAGGGAGAAGATAGCAGAACGCATGCGCTTGGCGGGGGCTGTACACTGGGCGTTGCAGGGATGGAAACCTACGGAGACGACGCCGATGGTGCGCACCTCGACGAAGCTGTACCATTTGCCGAGGCTGTGGAAAGCTTACGAGACGACTTACACCTGTTCGGTAGTGGATTTAGATGACCAGAACTCTTCGGGGTAGTCGTCGAAGAGGGATAGTTGGCGTACGCCATCAGAGGCAGACGGTGAGGTATGCAAGAGCTCTTCCGGGGTGTTGATGTAGCGTGAGAAAGTACGGCGAGAGATACCCAAGAGCGGTTTAATCTCGGTACGTAGGACCCATGACTTATTGCGGTCTTGTCTCCCAGGCTCATATTTCTCGGCGAGAATCTGCTTAACTAATTGGATGCGTCGGATTGTAGATGGGTGCATGGCTTGAAGAATTTCGACAAATATACAATAAATAATCAAAATGGATACACAAACACAGAAAACACTGACGATGAATCAACGTCGCGACTATGCTCAGCATATATACATGAGTGAACCGGGCGTATTGCAGAAGGAACTTGCGGAGCGTGTCGGGGTGAGCAAGAACACCATCAGCCGTTGGGTCACTGATGGCAAATGGGAGGAATTGCGCACCTCTCTTGTGACATCGAAGGCAACGCAACTCAGCAGACTGTACCGACACTTGGCGGAGCTCAACGACAGCGTAGAGAGCAGAGCCGAGGGCGAGCGGTACATGAACAACAAAGACGCCGACGTACTTGCCAAGCTCACCGCCTCTATTCGCAACCTCGAGACGGAGACCAATATAGCCGACAAGATAGAAGTCGGCAAAGAATTCTTGATGTATGTGCGCAAAGTTGTCGACGACAGCGAGATGGTGAAAGCCATAGCACGACATTTCGACGGTTATATCAAATCAAACCTATAAAGACATGAGCACTTTTGTTAATCTCGAGGATTACGATGCCTCTATACATGCAGAGATCCTGGACAGTCTGACACGTAGTGACAGTGCGTTGATGGAGATATGTGAAGACAGGGCGATAGCGGAGATGCGTTCGTATTTGCGTTGTCGCTACGACTGCGATGCGATGTTTGGTGCGGAAGGGTCGGAGCGTCATCCGCTTGTGTTGATGATGGCCATAGACATCAGCATCTATCATGCCTTTTGCATACACAACCCGCAGAAGATGTCGGCCATACGAGTGAAACGTTACGAGCGAGCTATCGAGTGGCTTAAAGGGTGTCAGACGGGAGCGGTAGTGATAGACGGTGCTCCACGTGTCGACGAAGAGACATTGAGCGCAAACGGCTACTACAGGATGAAGAGCAACCCCAAACGTCAGAACCGATGACACCTGAGAAGTATTTGCAGAAGATACGGGAGCATGCCGATGAACTACGCAGGGCGTATGCCGACCGTTGGCCACGCATGATGCGCAAGGAGGCAGTTGAGCATTTCAGAGATGGCTTTCGTCAGGGCGGTTTTATAGATAAGGCGTTGGAGCCATGGGACGTGACACGACGTCAGATGGTGCCGTTTAACGGTACGTTGGGACGATATACGCCCTTGCTAAGCAAGACAGGCGCGTTGATGTCGAGCATCGACGGAGTGACGGAGGCGGGAGCGGTGCGCATGTATAGCACCAGTAGTCATGCGCAGTATCACAACGAAGGAGCGAGGATACCCGTCACGCAGCGCATGAAAGGCTTTTTCTGGGCGAGACATAAAGAGACCGCCGACCGCTACGGCAAGGATAATGCAGAGGCGTTGTTTTGGCGTAACATGGCGCTGACAAAGAAGAGAGAGCTACGCCTACCGAAGCGACGCTTCATGTCGCACAGCGAGGCACTCATGGAAAAGATATACGCCGCAATAAAGAAAGACCTGCGACGGATAATAAACCTTTAAACACCATTTAAAGACCATTTAAACGCTATTTAAACACCATTTAAACCACAACACAATGTCAAAGAAGAGACAGACAATAACACAGGGCGTGCGCACCGCGATGCCGCAACCGTTGATAAAGATAACGCCTCCGCGCCGTTTCGGTGTGGAGATAAGCAATTGGAAGAGTGCCATCACTTCGGCGGAGAACTTCGACTACCCGATGCGCGCGAGGCTTCTCGACATATACAGCGACATAATGCTCGACGGGCATCTGACGTCAGTGATAGAGAAGCGGCGCAGTAACGTGACGAGTGCACCGCTTGTGTTTCTGCGCAAAGACGGCACGCAAGATGAGCGCATGACGGAGATGACACGGGCACCGTGGTTTTGCGACTTCGTCAAGAATGTCCTCGATGCGAAGTTCTGGGGCTTCTCGCTCTTCCAGTTCGACATTGACCGTGACGGTTGGCCGACATGTCAGATGGTGCGTCGCAAGCATGTCGACCCTATCCGCAGGCAGATACTCGGCGAGCAGTACGACACGCAAGGACCGTCGTTTGATGAGTTTTACAACCTGCTTTTCGTCGGCGACCCTTACGACATCGGCATGCTTGCTAAGGCGGCGCGATATGTGATATATAAGAATAACGACCTCGGAGACTGGGCGGAATTTGCCGAGATCTTCGGAATGCCGATAAGGGAATACACCTACGATGCCACAGACGAGGATAGTCGCAGCAGGCTTTTAGACGACGCGTCATCACAGGGAGCCGCACAAGTATATATACACCCGGAGGGCACAGGCCTTAATCTTATCGAGACGACAGGCAAGACGGGCAGTTTAGACGTGTATAAAGGATTGGCGACATACTGCGACGGTGAGATTTCGAAACTCTTCCTTGGCAACACACTGACCACCGATGTAGGCGAGAGAGGCACACAGGCGTTGGGTACTGTGCATAAAAAAGGCGAGGAGAGCATAATGCGAGACGACAGGCAGTATGTGTTGGGAGTGCTCAACTATCAGCTTGTCGATATACTCAGCGATATGGGCTTTGATGTGAGCGGTGGAGTCTTTGCTTACGAAGAGAGTGAAGATGTCGACCTTGAGAAACAGTTGCATATAGTTCAGGGACTACATGCCATGGGACTGAGCATTGACGACGACTATCTGTATGAGAAATTTGGTGTTGCAAAAAGCACCAAGCAGAAGTCACGGGAGCAGAAGGTTGACGCTGACGATAAGAGAGGAGTTAAAGAGAGAGAGACGGAGAAGGACCTTGCCGACAAGCGACAGCGCAATGTGTGGCAGCGTTTTTTCGACGAGGGGGCAAAAAAACAGTAGCCCCCCACCTGATAGATGAATTATACTATAGCGAGAGTGGCGAGGTGCCCGATTTGACCGACGGAGCCATCAAACTGTCGGACGAAGCCATTGCGGAGATGATGTCGGAGATATATCGAGAGACATGGGATAAGTCATCGCTTACGGAGAGCCTTGTGACGAAGGAGACACGCAACATATTCCGTGAAGCCGTCAGCAAAGGAGTGCCACGCAATACACCCCGACGGGCTGCCTTTCGTGAGCGACTGAGCAAGTCGACAGATGTCTTCAGTGTCTTCAGAGTGCACACGCAAGCGCAGCACATGGCGGAGCTTCTCGTGGACGAGGAGGGACGTCGGCGAAGCTTTGCCGAGTGGGCGGAAGAGGTGCAGCCATACGTCAACCATCAAAACAGGGTGTGGCTACGCACTGAGTACGACACCGCCATGAGGCGTGCGGAGTCGGAAGCCGACTGGGTGAGATTTCAGGAAGATGCAGACTTATACCCGTGCTTAGAATGGGTGCCGACGACATCTGCCAATCCTGGTGCTGACCATCGTCCATTTTGGGGGACGGTGTTGCCTATCGACGATGAGTTTTGGACGGAGCACCACCCCGGCGACAGGTGGAACTGCAAATGTTCGTTACGTCAGACGGACAAGACACCGACACGGACGCCAAGCGTAGAGGGCGAGCGGTATGCACCGTCGCGAGGGTTGAAGAGTAAGCCCGGCAGCGGTGAAATCTTTTCAGACGATCACCTCTATTTCCCGGAAGACTGTCACATCTGCCCATTTGGGGGAGGGTTGAGGGGTCTGTGGGCTGATTTGACAGGACGGAAGAGGGGCAACTGCATGAAGTGTAAACGTGTACAAGCTTGCCACGACGGCAAAACAAAAAAATCGGAACGCCAACGCATCGAGGAAAACAAGAAGCTCTACAATAGACTATCAAAGGACAAACTGTATAAAGATGTTGAATTCAACCCGACAACCGGTGCATTGAAGGCAACGCACATTGGGCATAAAGAAGGTAGAGGTGAGGGTTCCAGACTTGAGAAGGAATTGATAAACCACCTATATTCTTGTGGTCATAGCATCATCTTAGCTGACGAACAGAAGAAAGGACGTGACGGCAATGTTCTTACTTCGCTCGATATGGTGTTGGACGGCGTTCGTATGGACATCAAATCCATCACCAAGAACAAAGAGCACTATGGAGCCGCCATCAGGGAAAAGAACAAGCAACTTGTCAAGTTCAATGCAAGAACCGATGTACACGAGATGGCAGATACGCTGTGTATTTACTTTGACGACCCTAAAATGTTTGCACCTGAAAAAATAAAGAAGGGGTATGAGTCCATGAAAGCATTAACATCAAGGGAAATACAAGTCCGCCATATTGTCTGTATAATCAACAGTGCAAAGGGACTTGAGATAAAGACCTTTGATTTTGAATAAAAAAAAGCGGCATCGGACCCGAAGGCTCCCCGATACCACCAAATTGGATAGTGCAAACCTACAAACTATTTTTTAATTATCCAAATAAAAGAGTAAAAAAATGGCATTTTCTTTACACGTCCGCTATCTTGTGTAAAGAGAAGAGGCATTTTCTTTACATGAACAAAAGTTTTAGCACCATGAAGGACACCATGAAGTGCAAAAAAAGAGAGCCGGCATCCGCTGTGGGTGTCGGCTCTCGGGCTTTTGTCATTTTCGGCTTCTCAGGGCTGTGGTAATGTCAAAAACGGGGGTAAGTTTCTCAGGCTTCCCGTGACTCTGCGTAGTGAAGCTGAAGGAGTGTCAGTTCTCTGTTCTGCTTACTCTGCACGGCCTTCTCTTTGTCGCGTAAGTGTCGCAAAGTCTTACGCAAACGCATAAGCTCCGTGTTGAGGCGTGTGTAACACCTTGCGAGCTCCTGCTGTTTGTCTTCCGCAAGGTGACGCTCACGGCGCAACGTGCGTCTCTCCTCTTCGTGCTTGCGAAGAATCTCACCTTGCACTGTCTCATACTCTTCTTGTGTCATGGCTCTTGTGTTGCTGATGGTTCAACTTCTTTGTTTGCTTCGTACTCTTTCAGGAGAGCACTGAGTTTCTCATGATAGACGGCTATCTCTGCTACCTGTTTGCGGCCGAGATCTGATAGTTGTCTCTTGACGTCCACCATCTGTGCGTTGAGTCGTACTCGCTTCGCTTTGAGTTTCTCTCGCTCTATAGAAAACTTCGACTCTGTCCTGGCATGTTCCACCTTGATAGCGTGGCGCATGTGTTCGTATTCTTCTCTTGTCATAACTGTGTGTTTTATGGTTTAACTACTTTACTTGCTACAAACTGCGCTTCGAGCTCTGCGAAACGATGTAGATACTTTTCGCAGATGCTTGCCTTCTCTGCGTGCTTGACCTTAATTTCGGATTTGAGACTTGTCAACTCCAACTGTACATTGGCGAACACTGTTGCAAGTTCTGCCCTCTCACTTTCGAGAGTAGCAATCTCTGCCTCTATCTCAGCTATTTCTTTGGCGCGCTCCTCCTTGAGGGCGTGACGCTGATGTCCGTATTCTACTGCATTCATGACTTTAATCGTTTTGTTATTTTTTCTTTTTCCATAGATGAACAGCCACATAAGTAGCCGAACTGATCACCAGTAGCGCAAAAGCTACCACCACACTGCCCCAAACGACATTGAGCAGCACTTCTAATCCTCTTGTTATTTCTATCGTTTCCATTTGTCAAAGTATGGATATATGCGGTTGTAAGCGAAGAAGAGCAATCCGTAAGAGACCATCACCGCAACCGCCAAAGTTATTATTGCTATAATCTTCATGTTTTACTTCAAAAGTGGAGAGGTGGACGCTGATGGGCGACCACGCTCCCCGATTTGACGTTATTCTGCCTCTGTGACGCTTAGTGGTACGCTCACCCATGCGTTGGTGTGTGCATCTCGTATCTCAGCACGCAGAAAGCGTTTGGTCGTCGTAGGCTGGTAGCTCTCCTCGATGATCTTCACGCCCTCCATGAACTTCTCATTGCCTGAATCCTCTGCCATCTTGCGAAGCTGAAGCACTCGTGAGGCTTTGATAGTGCCGTGTTTGTCACGAGCAAGGAGACGTGTAATGGCACTTACCAGAACCCGTGAGTTGTCATCGGTGGCAAGGCTCTGAATGTACTCCATGACCATGGCAATGCCATCTTCTACCGTGTCACGGTAGCCGTCCACGGTATGCACGCCGAGCGTGATACGCATAGAGCTGTCCGAATTGGTAAAGGTGTGCGTGCGCTGGTTGTCCTTGCTCTGCTCCATGACCTCTGCCTTCATGGCAAGAATAGTCTCGAAATCGAAGAACACCTCCTTCTTAACATCTGCGATGTGTGTAGAGAGTAGAGTTAGGTCGTTCACTGCCTTAGCTACCTGTGCATCTACGAGCTCTGCGTAACGCTCACGCTCTGCCTTACGGCGGTCGGCAGCCTCTTTCTTTGCCTTTTCTT
>CALAUL010000101.1 GCA_937892255.1 uncultured Bacteroidales bacterium
AAGACAGCATAAACAAATAACTTATAGACGATATGATTTATTCACACGAAGTTGAACACATGTGTGTTGTTCAGAAGGGCCCAAAGCATGGTCCTGCGCCAATTCCTGAAGAAGGAAAATGGGTGAAAGTAAAGGAGATTAAAGACGTATCAGGTCTTACTCATGGTATTGGCTGGTGTGCACCACAGCAGGGTGCATGTAAACTCACTCTTAACATCAAGGAAGGTATTATTGAAGAGGCATTGGTAGAGACAATAGGTTGCTCTGGTATGACACACTCTGCAGCTATGGCAGCTGAGATTCTTCAGGGTAAGACTCTTCTCGAAGCTCTTAACACTGACTTGGTATGTGACGCTATCAACACTGCAATGCGTGAGTTGTTCCTCCAGATTGTTTACGGACGTTCACAGTCTGCATTCTCTGAGGGTGGTCTTATCATCGGTGCAGGCTTGGAAGACCTTGGTAAGGGACTTCGCTCACAGGTAGGTACTCTCTATGGCACAAAGGCAAAGGGTGTACGTTACCTTGAAATGGCAGAAGGCTACATCAACCGTATAGCTCTTGACAAAGATGACCAAGTTTGTGGTTATGAGTTCGTTCACCTCGGCAAGTTCATGGAAGAGGTTAAGAAGGGCACTGATGCTAACGAGGCATTGAAGAAAGTAACAGGTACATACGGACGCTTCACAGCAGAAGCTGGTGCAGTTAAATTTATTGACCCACGTAACGAATAAGAGGAGGAAACGAAATGGCAATAAGAGAAGTAAAATTCGAATCGCAAGACCGTCGTATGAAGCAGATACTTGCTGCTTTGAACGAGAACGGCATCAAATCTATAGAAGAGGCTAACGAGATTTGCGAAAAAGCAGGTATCGACCCATACGAGACATGTGAGTCTACTCAGCCTATTTGTTTCGAGAATGCAAAGTGGGCATACGTTTGTGGTGCAGCTATAGCACTCAAGAAGAACGTTAAGACTGCAGCTGAAGCAGCTGAGGCTATCGGCATTGGTCTTCAAGCTTTCTGTATCCCAGGTTCTGTTGCTGACGACCGCAAAGTAGGTCTTGGTCACGGTAACTTGGCTGCTATGCTTCTTCGCGATGAGACTAAGTGTTTCGCATTCCTCGCTGGTCACGAGTCATTCGCAGCTGCTGAGGGTGCTATCAAAATCGCTGCTAAAGCTGACGTAGTACGTAAAGAACCTCTTCGTTGTATCCTCAACGGTCTTGGTAAAGACGCTGCACAAATCATCAGCCGTATCAATGGTTTCACTTACGTACAGACTGAGTTTGACTACTATACAGGCGAACTCAAAGTAGTAAGAGAGATAGCTTATTCTGATGGTCCTCGTGCTAAAGTTAAATGCTACGGTGCTGATGATGTTCGTGAAGGTGTTGCTATCATGTGGAAAGAAGGTGTTGACGTTTCAATCACTGGTAACTCTACTAACCCAACACGTTTCCAACATCCTGTTGCAGGTACTTACAAGAAAGAGCGTGTCCTCGCTGGTAAGCCTTATTTCTCAGTAGCTTCAGGTGGTGGTACTGGTCGTACACTTCACCCTGACAACATGGCAGCTGGTCCTGCTTCTTACGGTATGACTGATACTATGGGTCGTATGCACTCAGACGCTCAGTTCGCAGGTTCTTCGTCTGTTCCTGCTCACGTAGAGATGATGGGCTTCCTCGGTATCGGTAACAACCCTATGGTAGGTGCTACTGTTGCTATCGCTGTTGACGTTGCAGCTGCTCTTAATAAGTAATATATAGAATTCTATATATAATGATAATGGCGTGTCTTTCGACACGCCATTTTTTTATATCTGTCAAATATGTTTTGTGACGATGTTTGTCCGTTTTATGTTTTGACAAGTTGTCTTGAAGTATATTCTAATAAATTTTTAGATTATTGCTTCTTCACGCCATTTCTAAAGAAATCGTCCTCTTTGAGCAATCTTACTCGACGTTCTGCCAACTGATAATATGTTTGTGAAATATTTAAGGGATTCCCGTTTTCATCTCGACGAACACGTTCTTCTTCAGGAACCATTGCCATATACTTTTCATAATATTGAATAGCTTTGGTATAATCTTTTTCATCATCGTAGATTTGCGCTATACGATAATATATAACGCGTTTTTTGTTTCGTTTATATTGCTCTTTCAATGCTTCAATTTGGTCGTAAGGCTTATTGACATACATATAACACTCAGCCAAACAACCATAAAGACGAGCCATCAGAGTGTCATTAGGTGTTGTAAGTTCGATTGCTTTTTGCATATATGTCAGTCCTTCTTCTTTATACGAAGTTCGAACGCATGTTTGTGCCAGATAATACAACACATTTATATCTTGTGGATTCTGATGACGAGCTTCTTTTAAAATGTCGTAGGCTTCATAGATCTGTTCTTCGTTGTAATGACTCATGCCCAAATAGTATAAAGTCATGAAAGAGTTGTCTCCCATCTGTTTAAGGGCTTCGTGTCGTTCTATTGACTTTTTATACTCTTTATTCAGGCAATAAGCCTTGGCATTCTGTCTATTTACGTTGATGTTCATTGTATCTGTCAAACGGTAAGTCTCCGTTATGTCAATGGCGTCTTGGTACTGCTGATTGAGATTAAAGAGATTGGCAATACGAGCCACAACTTGTGCATCTAACGAGTCTCGCCGATATGCCATGTTGTAACATAAGAATGCATTTAATAGTTCATTGATTTCTTCTGTTGTCATTCCCTCGTATACTTGTCCCAGATATTTGTATCCAACAGCGGATATTGTGTCTATCTTCAGCCATTCGTGACATGCAGTCTTCGCCTTTTCGTATTTTCTGGCATTCAGCAGTGTGCGAATATGTTGTATGCGAAAGAATTTATTTTGTGGCTTCAATTCAATTGCTTTGCGGTAACAATCCATAGTTTTATTTATATTACCCAGTTGTCGGTAGCATTCAGCCAACTCCATAATCAGTTTTACATTCGCGCTATCAGCAGAAAGTAAAGAGTTCCATTCTGCAAGTGTCTCTGACAGACGTCCCATAGACTTCAAGGCTTGTGCTCGCAGAGGGGTAAACAACGTGTCACCTGCCATAGGCGGAACGATGTCAATTACTACTTCATAGTCGTATTGTTCCATTGCCTTGCGGATGTCTGTCATATTTATTGTGGTATCTTCGACGCTCTTTTCGTTTTGTGCTTGTATGATGCAACTCGCCAAGAGTGATATGCAACAGATGATTATTCTTTTCATATGCGGTTGGTTTATTCTTGCTTTTCTGAGACGTTCGTGTTGTTCGGCAAAGATTTTGCTGAACGTTTTTATTTATAAGTCATGGCACAAACTGTCTTGTGAATACATTACCATTGCTGAGTGCGTGGTATGTATATTTCAAATGATGGAACAGGAAGTCCTATTTCGTTGTAGAGTGTAGGCTCCACATAGTTTTTGCTTGCATATCTAACTACGACGGGTTCTGATACTAAATGAGAGAAAACGGTTATTTCGTTGTCATTTACAACGACGTTGGCAGAGAAGAAATCCATTGTTTCATCTGCAATTTCAAACAGATTAGGTTTGTCGGGGTCGTTGAAGAGTTGGTTTGCGTTGTCAAATGTTATTGTCATCAGTGAACCCATTGTTTTTGCATGTTTTATTACAGGGACTTGGTCGATGTGTTTAAAACCGTACTGATTGCACAATACTGATCTTGTCAATCTGTTTGCTAATGGCCATTTTTTGCTTGGGTGAGCAGTTGTCATTGAGCCCAAATCTATTGATGGGATAAGAGTAGTATTGGGTTCATCTTTTGTTGCTTTATATTGAGCTATGCGCAGAAGACCTCCCGGAAGTTTGTCGTTGCCTGTATATTCCCATGGTGCTATTTGTATTACATATATGGGCATGTTAGGTTTGTTGAAAGTTTCGCGCATACATGGCAAGAATTTCTTTAGGAGTCTTTCGTATTGCAAGTGATCTTCTCTTTCAACATTTGATTCTCCTTGATACCACACCATGCCGGCAAATGATATTCTCTTTATGGGTTCTATCATGCCGTTGTATAGAGATGTAGGAAACATTTGGTTGAGTGACGTAGATGGTTTTGGTCTTGTCGCAAATTGGTTGTTTTGCATGTTGAACAGATGTAGGTATCCGTCCATGAGTTCTGCTGTCACTTTGTATTTCCATTTTCCAGCAAGAGAAATCTTGTCTCCGTCCGGTGTTGATAGTTTCATGTCAAGTTTATTGCCGGCGAATCCTCCATGTCCGTGAGTATCAGTCACTCTGACGGCAATCTTGATGGTTGTTTTTTTGATGTATTGTGCCGGTACGTCATACGAACGATGGATAGAGTATTCGCTGTCTTTGTCGTGTCGACCTACGCAAATGCTGTTGACAAATGTGACGTCTCTGTCATCGATGGGTCCCAGGTCTAATTTAAGTTTTTTTCCTAACCATGAACGAGGTATTTGAACCTCTTTTACGAACCATACCACACCGTCAAACTCGCCAAATATGGGTAATGACTCCCAATATTGTGGTAGATTTATGGTGTCCCACGAATCAAAATTCTCATACGACAACACCATAAATTCGTCATTGATGGTTATCAGTTCCAACGGGTCGGTATTGGTGTTGTAGTTTACTTGCACATCTACTGTTGGCAGCATGTTGAGCCACTCTTTGTATTGTTCTTGTTCTTTTGATATGGCGTCAAAGTTGTTTATTTTAGAGTCGAAATCCGGGTCATCTTTTAGTGTCTTGGAGCTCATCCAGGCTTCGATGGGAGTTCCGCCCCATGCGGATAATACTATGCCAACGGGAATGTTCAGGCTGTCTCTGAGTTGTCGTGCATACATGTAAGCCAATGCGCTCATTGTGGGTGTTGTCGTCTTGTTGGCAGATACCCATTGGCCTCTGACGTCGCCTTCTTCTGAAAAGCGTATTCTTCTTTCGACGTTGAAGTATCTCAATAGGTCGTCTTCCGAGGTATTTATTAGTTCCTTTGCTCCAGCTATGGTGTCCGAGCCCCAGCCTTCCATCGGAATTTCCATGTTGCTTTGTCCTGCGGCAAGCCATACTTCTCCGATGAGGACATTGTCTATTACAACGGTTGTGTCGCTTAGGTTAAATACTAACTGATGATTTTTATTGTCGGCTTTTTGAGATACGAATGATAGCTCCCATGTGCTGTCCAATTTTGCTGTTGTCGAAACGGACATATCCCAATCCGTTTGGAGCGATATCCTTGTGCCTGGCATGGCTTTTCCCCAAAATGTGATATTGCTGTTTTGTTGCAATATCATTCCGTCCGAGATAATTGGAGGTAATTCAAATCCCGAATATGATGTGCACGCTGTAAAGAGAAGTGGTGCAACAAGAAGTTTTAGTTTTCTCAATAATCTGCAAACCATGCTATTCATTATAAAGTGTAATGCTTCTTTCTTTTAGATTTTCTTCAGCACAACGAGATTTTTGTTTTTGTGTCGGTTTATCTGATATTCGTTTTCTCATTGTAAATAGACTCCTAATCTACGCATTAATATTGTTCTATGCAATAGAAAGGGATTAAATTTTATTGAGAACATCTTCAAAGTACGGATAAATAATCGAACGAACTTGATCTATGATGGGGTATATATACGATTCGTCTCTTTGTTGTTGGTCAAATATCTCCGTACCTACGCCTACGTAGTCCAGCATTGATATTATGCAACCGATAAAAAACAGCATCTTCACGACGGATAGTAATCCTCCTCCCAGTCTGTTGGGAAGACTGAGTATTGTCATGCCGACTACTCTGTTTATTATTGAGCCTACGATATGAACTATTACTATCACTATTATCACTGTCACCACGAACGACACCAATCCTACATGCTGTGTGGGTATAAGGGCGTTGATCCAGCCTTCAACGATAAATCCGAAATGTATAGCACCGTATATTCCTAAAATGATACTTACAAGTGAAGCTACTTCGCTTATTAAGCCTTTGCGAAGTCCGCTTAAAAATGCTAATATGGATATTCCGCCTACTATGATGTCAAAGATTCCCATGATGATATGCTATGCTTTTAAAATGTAAAAAGTTGGGAGACTTGTGTCTCCCATTTTTAGTGGTAGCCCCGCCGAGACTCGAACTCGAATCTGAAGTTTAGGAAACTTCCGTTCTATCCCTTGAACTACAAGGCCGTCTGTTTTCGCTTGCAAAGATAGTGTTTTTATCCAAATGCAATGCTTAATATTGTCAGAAGCTGTTTGTATTTTGTTTGAAATCTGTTTGGATGTGCTTCAATAATATCATGCTATATCTCACTTATTTCGTATGGAGTAGCCTGATATACATAATAATTCAACCAATTGGAATAGAGTAGGTGTGCATGGGCGCGCCACATGACAAGAGGTATCTGTGAAGTATCATCTCCAGGGAAGTAGTTTGATGGCTTCTGTATATCTAAGCCTTTACCCAAATCTCGCACATACTCACCTTTAAGTGTATCTCTGTCATATTCAGAATGTCCTGTGACAAATATCTGTCTGCGGTCATTTGACATCACTATATATACTCCGGCATCTTTGGATTCTGCAAGTATCTTTATATTACTGCATTTCTCTATATCCTCTCGCAATATTGTCGTATGACGTGAATGTGGCACATAGAAGACATCATCAAAGCCTCTCATCAATGGCTCTTTATGTTCTGTTACTACGTGAGGAAATATACCAAACATCTTTTGGCGTGTCGGATATTTCTCTATGCCAAAATGATAATATAGTCCAGCTTGCGCTCCCCAACAAATATGGAATGTATTTGTGACATTTGTTTTGCTCCATTCCATTATCTCAACAAGCTCTTCCCAATAGTCAACATCCTCAAAGCGTATCTGTTCCACTGGTGCACCTGTGATAATCATACCATCATACTTAAAGTGCTTAATGGAATCAAAATGCTTGTAGAACGTCGAAAGATGCTCATGAGATGTATGTTTGGATACATGTGTACTGGTCATTAGAAAATCGACATCTACTTGCAACGGCGAATTACTCAATGCTCTGAGCAACTGAGTTTCCGTCGTGGTCTTTATGGGCATAAGATTGAGTATGAGTATCTTTAATGGTCGTATGTCTTGATGATGTGCTCTTGTTTCACCCATGACAAATACATTCTCACTCTCAAGTATCTGCCTCGCAGGTAACATGTCTGGTATCTTAATTGGCATATCTTTCCCTTTCTAATGTTTTTATACTTCGCAAATATAGATATTATAGAGTAGATAAACAAGTGTCTGCTTTGACTTATTATATGCTTTCGAAATACTATTCTTCCCATGATGTTAC
>CALAUL010000102.1 GCA_937892255.1 uncultured Bacteroidales bacterium
GACTCTTGAGAGTGACACCAAGATGGTAGATGAAGTTGTCGTAACAGCTATGGGTATGAAGCGAAGTGAGAAAGCTCTTGGCTATTCGGCAACATCGGTCAATGGCGATGATATATCAAAGAAACGTTCGAGTGATATCATGTCAAGTTTGGCAGGTAAGATAGCGGGTGTACAGATTTCGGCTACATCATCAGACCCGGGAGCTTCTAATTCGGTAGTTATACGTGGTGTTAGTTCGCTTACAGGTTCAAACCAACCACTATATGTAGTAGATGGTGTGCCATTGAATAACACATCTACAAGTTCGAGTGATGGTCTCAATAATGGATATGACTTTGGTAACGGTGCTAATGCTGTCAACCCTGATGATGTTGAGAATATGACTATCTTGAAAGGAGCAGCAGCTACGGCGTTGTATGGATCACGTGCAGCAGGTGGTGTTGTGATGATTACAACGAAGAGTGGTAAGAAGGGCAAGGGTATCGGTATAGAGTACAACGGAGGTATTCAGTGGAGTAACATTTTGCGTTTGCCACAGTTTCAAAATGACTTTGGTATGGGCTGGGACGGAGACAAGACAGATAATGAGAATGGTTCTTGGGGTCCTCGTTTTGATGGTACATGGCAAGTGTATGGTACTATCTACAACAATTCGCAGAAGTACAAACCATATGTAGCTATGGAAGATAATGTGAAGGACTTTTTCGATGTAGGTTTTCGTTATAGCAATAGTCTTTCGTTTAATGGTGCGACAGATAATAGTGACTTCTATGTATCATTTTCGCAGATCTCAGATGATGGTATAGTACCTACGGAAGCAGATTCATACGACAAATATACGTTCTCTATGCGTGGAAAGCATAAGGTGGGAGCACTTACATTCTCGGCAGCAGCCAATTATGCATATCAGCAGAATAGTTTTGCTTCTACAGGTCAGGGCTTGTCGATGTACAACTCAGTGTTGCAGAGTCCGCGAGACATCAGTTTCTTGGGATTGAAGGATTTGACAGACCCATTTAACACTCCAGGATATTATTATACACCATACGGAGTAACGAATCCATACTATTTGCTTGAGAATAATAAGGCAGAATACAGATCGGAGCGTTTCTATGGTAAGTTTGAATTTAACTACGATATTACGAAGTATTTGAAACTTACCTATCGTTTTGGTCTTGACCAGACGACAGGTTCGATGTTCTTCGGTAAGCCCAATTTGTATGCTCTCTTCTATGAGGGAACACCAAATGGAGAGGGGCAAGGAACTTCGTCTCCGTTTGTTGGAGAAACGGGTTCTGTCTTTGAGATGACATCACGTCGTAGAGAGATGAATCATGATGTCATACTTATGCTTGACTTACCTATAGGTGAGAAGTTTAATCTCAATGCACTTGTGGGCTTTAATGGTAATGAGCGTTGGTCAAGAAGTCTCTCATCATCGATATCAGGCCTTACAATACCATTGTGGTATAACTTGTCTAATACAACATCACCAGCAACGACGGAGACATCAGAGTGGAAACGTCGACTTATGGGTGTGTATGGTCAAGTAGAAGCAGCATGGAATAATATGCTATATGCTACGTTCTCTGCACGTAATGACTATTCGTCAACATTGCCAGAGGATAACCGTTCGTTCTTTTATCCTGGTGTAACAGGTAGCTTTATCTTCTCAGAGTTGTTGCCAGAGGATTCACGAGATATTTTTACCTTTGGTAAGATACGTTTAGCATGGGGTAAGACTGGTAATGATGCTGATGTATATATGACAAACTCAGTATATGCGCAGGGTGCACATAATGGATTTTGGAGTTCAGGAGGAGGTTTGTATGCATTCCCTTATAAGTCAGCAGGGTATAATGCATATTCTGTAGGCAATACACTTGGAAGTAACACGTTATCGCCAGAGATGACTACTGAGAGTGAGGTCGGCTTGAATGTAGCCTTCTTCAAAAACAGATTTTCTATAGACGCAGCGCTCTATAATCGTTCGACAGATAAGCAGGTCTATTCTCTTGATATGGACCCAGCAACGGGATATAACTATCAGAATACAAACCTTGGAGAGGTTGAGAACAAGGGTATAGAGTTGTTGGTGAGTGTTACTCCTGTTGAGATAGGAGACTTTGAGTGGTCTATCGATTGGAACTGGACTAAGAATAAGAGTAAAGTCATTAGTTTGCCTGAGTCGTTAGGAGGAGAGAGTGTTATCAATGGTTTGACAGGTGATGTATCGATGTATGCCATAGTAGGAATGCCAGTAGGTGTATTTAAGGCAGAAGTACCTGTGATGACAGAAGATGGTAAGATAGTCTGTGATGAGTCAGGATTGCCTATAGCTGCACCGGATATGGCAATAGTAGGAGATATGAACAGTAAGTATCAGATGGGTATATCTACAGCCTTATCATGGAAAGGACTTCGCTTGTCAGCAGACCTTGATATACGCAGAGGAGGTGTTATGTTCTCACAGACAAAGTCGTTGATGTATTTCACTGGTAATGCTATGCAGACAGCGTATAATGACCGTAATCCATTTATTGTACCTAACTCAGTGAAGATGGATGAGAATGGTAATTATGTAGAGAATGATATAATACTTCACGGTTCGAATATTTGGACATATTGGGACGCCGGAGGTTCTGAGATGGGCTCTTTCGCTGTCATAGACAAGTCATACGTAAAACTACGTTCAGTTGTATTGTCATGGGACGTGCCATCATCATGGTTGTCAAAGACAAAATTCTTGCAGGGAGTACGACTATCGATGTATGGAAATAACTTATGGTTGTGGACACCAAAGAGCAATACGTTCATTGACCCTGAAGCAACAAGCTTCGGTAATGACCTTGAGGGTAGCTTTGGTGAGTTTTGTTCTAACCCAAGTTCTCGTCACTTCGGTATGAACTTAATGCTTAAATTCTAAAGGAGAGAATTATGAATAGATTTATAATAACATTAAGCAGTTTGGCGTTATTATTCACGTCATGTGAATTGGATATCAATGATAATCCAAACTATCCGGACTCAGGTACTATAAGTGCAGATTTGGTATTTCCAAATGCGCAGTTGGGTCTTGTTGCTACGATAAGTGACAATATGTTCAACTATGCAGGTTTCTTTGCGCAGTACTTTAATCAGTTGCCGGAGTCACAGCAGTTTGATGCAATATCAGAGAACCGTATAAATGTATCGGACCAGGTATTTGACGGAGCGTATCGTACACTTTATTCGGGAGTACTTGCAGACCTTGAAGATGTAAAGAAGAAGACTACCAGTACAGCCGACTTATTGGCAGTAGCAGTCTTGCGTACTATGTCATTCCAGCTTCTTGTTGACAATACAGACAAGACACCATATATTGAATCTCTTGGAGGTAGTGAGGTGCCTAATCCGAAGTATGATGATGGAGAAGTGGTTTACAAGGGAGTCCTTGCAGAGCTTGATGAAGCATTGTCAGCATATAAGACAAACAGTGAGCTGATGACTGTCACTGACATGATGTTTAAGAAGAACATGACGCAGTGGGTAGGATTGGCCAATGCGGTTAAGCTACGTATGTATATGCGTATGTACGAGAAGGACAATTCGGTAAAAGATAAGATTGTTGCTTTGGTAAATGATAATGACTTCTTTATAGGAGATGCAGCTCTTGATATCTTTGCAGATGTACCAGGTAACCGCAGTCCTTTCTACGCAAGTTATTATGAGTTGGGACAAGCTAACCATTGTGCTTCATACCCTATTATACAGTACATGCTTCATACTGACGACCCTCGTATAGCCTATGCCTATGATAAGACAGCGGCAGACGGTAAGTATGTAGGAGAGATACCGGGAGCGAAGAATGTCACTAAGGAGTGGGTAGGTTCGGAGAATTGGAAGAACAAGAATGTCAGCAATGTGAACTTCAAGCTTCATAATGGAACAGGCGCAACACGTCCGGGTATAATCTTTACGCAGGCAAATCTTCAGTTCTTGATAGCAGAAGCAAAATTGCGTTTCCTTAATGACGAAGCAGGAGCAAAAGTAGCGTATGAGGACGCTATAAAGGCAGACTTTGCATTTAAGGGATTTGACGGAGTGGAAACATACCTTGCTGGTGAATATGTCAACTTTGACCTCGCAGAGAACAAGCTTGAGCTTATCTATATGCAGAAGTGGGCTGCCTTTTGTTATACAGACCACATGGAAGCGTGGAGTGAGATACGTCGTACCGATGTGCCTAAGTTGTCGACAAAAGACGGAAAGAGTATATTCGAAACCCCATCTATATATACACCTGGAGAGCTGATAGAACCTGTTCGCAATTCGATTGTAGGAGGAGGTCTTGTGAAGCGATTGCCATACTCATATAAGTCGTATACTATCAATCAGAATGCCCCAGAAGCAGTTGAAATAAATGTACCTGTATGGTGGGACGTAAAGTAAGTGTAACAAACAAATGAGAATATCATGAAGAGGATAATATATAATTTGACGTTATGTCTGCTGCTTTTAGGCTTCGTATCATGTGAAGATGAGACGACACAAGACAATTCGAAGATAACCTATCATGCTGAGATAACTCTTGAGGGTGAATCATCGATGTTTTGGGATTTAGGCAAGACATGGGAAGAACCGGGTTATTCGGCTGTCATGGCTGGCAAAGACGTCACAGATAAGGTTGAGATAAGCACAGACCTTGATGTTACCAAAGGTGGAGTGTACACTGTAAATTATGTTGTAACCAATGAAGACGGATTGAGCCGTAGTGAGACACGTACGGTATATGTAGCAGACCCTACACCTTCATCAATACAATCAGGTATATGGACGGTGAGTGCAGATAGCTATCGTGAAGCAAACGTTACAACTACTTATGGTGATGAATATGACGTGCTCATCTTGCAAGTATCGCCGGGTAAGTTCTATATGTCGGATATGCTCGGTGGTTGGTACGAACAGCGTGCAGGCTATGGAAGTAGCTGTGCTATGGTAGGGCATATCCTCGTTGATGAGGCGGATATAATCTCAGGAGCGGGAGATGCATTTGTAGCTGAATGGGGTGATTCATACACCTCATTGATGGGCTTTGTAACTCAAGACGGAATAGAACTTACGGTAGACTATGCCGAAATGATTTTCAACATGACACTGACTTATAATAATTAAACATAGTGATTATGATTCGTAATAGATATATAGCAATAATGTCGGCTTTGTTAGCTGTCAGTTTTACAGCATGTGAAGTAGAGACAGATGAGGAGCCTGGCGGAACGGTCATGCAGGAGATGGCAGGAAAGTGGACTGTGACATTTGAGCAGAGCGTTAAGGAGTACAATGTCATAATAGGAGAATCAACAGAGAGTCCTAATTTGGCATCTATGACAGCTGAGCAACTTGCTGCGGAGGAGTGGGAAGATTTCTTTGGAGTAGGTAAAGTGTCAGTAGTGACAGCTAACACAGCAGATGAGAAGTCAGATGTCATGTGGTTTTCAGATGAAGGAGCTTTTTGGGAGTATAAAGTGCTTTGTGATGTAGATAAGAGTACACTCTCATTTAGCTGTACTGAACAACTTGCTTATGAGGGAGAAGATGGAGACCCTGACTGCTATGTCAACTGCTATCATGGTAAGATACTCAAGGGAGCAGCGACGACACCGCGAGGAGTACCAGCAGACAGTATTGTAGCATACTTCTCTTTTAGCGATGATTCAAACGGATTTACGCTTATGAAGATGTCGGGCTATCGCTATAC
>CALAUL010000103.1 GCA_937892255.1 uncultured Bacteroidales bacterium
CCGTGCGGTGGCTCTCTTTGCTTACTTTCTTCGCTTCGCTCAGGCGCAGGCGGAGTTCTGTCTGTTTTTTTAAAAAGGTAAGTAAGTGCCCCGCGCACAGCGGACAAGATAAGAGTAAACGAGAATAAGTAGTTAGGAGTTAGGAAATAGGGGATAGGAAATAGGAGTAGGAATTAATTCAATTAGGAATTATCACTTATGAATTGGTAATTTGTAATTATTTCAATTGAGAGTTAGTTATTAGGAATCTTGCTTGTCGGTGGATAGGTTTGGTTGGGTTACTTAATCTGTTCGAGTGGGTTGTTTTTCATGCTATAAGTAATGTCAAATGGTGCGCACTTGGTGCGCACTGAATGCGCACCGAATGCGCATGATATGCGCACGATATAGTATTGAGATGTTGTATATATGCCAAAAAAGTGCTTTCTGTATCAAGACAAAGAGCACTTATTATGTATATAACAGCGAGTTTAGCTTTGGAGTGTGTCTATTCGAAGATGTCCATCATCTCTTTAGGAGTTGAGGATTCGAATGACATTGTCTCACCAGTGAAAGGGTGTTCAAAGACTAGTGTTTGAGCGTGTAGACATAGTCGGTTAGCAGGGTTGGATTGTGCATTGTATTTGATATCACCGGCTATAGGGTGTCCGATATGGCTCAGATGAGTACGTATTTGGTTTTTGCGTCCTGTTTCTAATTCTAGTTCAACAAGAGCGTAACCATGTTTTTTTTGTAGAACCTTATAGTGAGTTATAGCTTCTTGTCCATCACCTTCGGCTGATACTCGTACTTTGAGACTCTTGGGGTGTTCTTTGAGCCAAGTGTGTATAGTGCCTTCTTCGTTTTGAGGGTATCCCTCGACAACGGCAATATATTTTCTGTTGCTTACAGTCTCTGCCCAGTCGCTTTGTAGAGCCTCTTGTGTCTCTTGGTCTTTGGCAAAGATGATAAGACCTGATGTATCGCGGTCTATGCGATGAACTATGAAAACTTTGTCATCGGGGTGATAGAATTTGAGGTATGCCGACAGATATGCGTAGGCTGTCTTGTTAGCCTCTTTGTTAGAGGCCATGGTGAGAAGTCCAGAATCTTTGTTGATGATGATGATATGTTTGTCTTCGTAGATGATTCTGACACCTTTGGGCATTTTGAAATGAGGTAGAGGTTTTTTAGAAATCTCTACTTTAGAGCCGGCTTTGAGCATTGTATCTAATCGGCGAAGTGGAGTGCCATTGACAGATACTACACCTTTTTGCAGGAGTAGTTTGATAGCAGTTTTGCTCTTGCCCTGCATGATTTTAGAGAAAAACTCTTCTGTGCTACAATCTTCTTTAACAGGATAGATGGTAGGTTTTTGAGAGTTGCTGTTGTATGGTCTTTTCTGTTTCATGGTGCAAAGTTACGTAAATGTAGAATAATTCGTTGGTGGTAATGGATAAATTTCTATAATTTAATGTGGGGGTCAATAAGATATAGTTTGTGAGTGGATAATATAAGGTATGAGAATGAGAAAAAGATGTTGGGGTGTATAAGTCGTAGAGTGATAATAATTTTGGAGTAGAGGTAATGGGAAAAGAACTATATATATATAGGTAAATATGAGGGAGAAACAAGTGGAGATGAAAAATGAAAAGAAATAAAAATTTATGTTTTTTATCGTTTGTTTTTGGAGGATGAAAAAACTTTTGTATTTTTGAAAAAAATAAATATCAATATTACTGGAATGTCAATTAATAAAGTTATTCTCTTAGGGAACGTCGGTAAGGAACCGGATATTAGGTATTTTGAGCAGAATAGAGGTGTAGCAAATTTCACGTTAGCTACAACAGAGAGAGCTCACGTTGGTCGTAATGATCAGCAGATTCCTGAAAAGACAGAGTGGCACAATATTGTTGTGCGAGGCGGATTGGTAAAGGTTGTAGAACAGTTTGTTCACAAGGGGTCGAAGCTCTATTTAGAGGGAAAGATTAGAAGCCGTTCGTATGTAGACCGTGAAAATCAGACGCGTTTTGTTACTGAGATTTTGGTTGATGTATTGGAGATACTCAGCCGTCGAGACGGAGGAAGTGCTCAAAATTCAACAACAAAGTTTACATCTACTTATGGAGAGCCTGATTTTGACGATGATGATGATTTTAAATCGGCGAATGATGATTTGACCTTTACATCTCCGTTTTAAGGTGTAGATATGAGTTGTTGAAAAGTCTTAATAGATTTGGATTTAGACTTATATCATAGCATTTAGACCGACCTTGACGTGTTGCGTTAAGGCCGGTCTCTTTTGAATTGATATTGAGAGATTTGGATAGATTCGGCATAAGATGTTTAGGGATAGGTTTGTCGGAGGACGATTTTCATTAAACTAAAAGAGTGAAACGGAATATGATGTTAGGACTTTGTTATGACAGAAAAAGTATATGAGAGTGAAAAGTATTTAGGTATGATTTGTCGAAGGAGTGTGATTTGCAGGCGAATAATGAAGTTTGGGATATAGATAGAAAAAGTTTAGTTAAGTGATGAAGGGGATAATAAAAGGAGTAATAACAATCTTATCGATGAGTGTTGTTGTGTCGTGTGGCGAAGTGTCGGCACCTCGTCCGAGGGGTTATTTTCGTATAGAATTGCCGTCGCATGAATATGTGCGATATGATAGTGTAGGTGTACCATATTCGTTTGATGTGCCTGTCGTGAGTAGAGTAGAGGTGGATGCGGAGCATTTGGCGGAGCCATATTGGTTGAATATTGTCTATCCGCAGTTGAATTGTAAACTTCATGTAACATATCGCAAGATGAAAGGGGAGGTAGAGGAGAATCTGGAAGATAGTCGTCGTTTGGCGTATAAGCATACGGTTAAGGCTGATGCCATAGGGGAGAGTTATTATGACAATGATAGTATGCGTGTGTATGGGGTGTTGTATCGTATCAAAGGCAATGCAGCCTCGCCTTTGCAGTTTTCGCTCACCGATAGCCTCAATCATATATTTAGAGGATCGGTATATTTCAATAGTAAGCCGAATAAAGATAGTTTGGCTCCTGTGGTAGAGTATATAGAGGAAGATGTAGCTCGGATAATGGAGTCTTTTAGATGGAGGAATTAGGCTTATGTCAATGTTGAAAGTGATGCGGGAAGAGAATGCTATAATGGGCATTTGGAAAATGGAGGAGAGTTTAACTCTGTTGGAGTCGATGTACGATGTCAGAGAGTCGGAGATGATGACCTATTACACATTTCGTAATGATCGACGAAGAAAGGAGTGGCTTACGGTAAGGATATTGCTGAGAGAACTATTGGGTAGAGATGTGGAGATATGTTATCATGTGTCGGGTAGACCGTATTTGAAAGATGAGAGTTTCTTTATAAGCATAACGCATACTATTGGGTTTGTAGGTGTCCGATTGGCGCATCACCCGGTGGCTTTGGATATGGAGTATTATTCGAAAAGAGTACTTCATCTGATACCTCGATATGTATCTGTCGGGGAGTTGCAATATATACATCCTGATCACGAAATTGAGATGGCTCTTGTGTTGTGGAGTGCGAAGGAAACGTTGTATAAGCTATTCGATATAAACGAGGTGGCATTTGATGAGCATCTGTTTGTAAGTGAATTGAAATATGGCGATAAAGGGACTTTTAGGGGTAGAGTGAAGAAAGATGGGTTTGAGGTGGAGGTAAAGTTGCGCTTTGAGATTATCGATGAACTGATATTAGTCTATTGTTAGAGCAATGAACGTTTATGAGTATATAACAGCGAAGCAGACATCGGGGGAAAAGATGTTTGTGGTCTTGATAGATCCTGATAAGTTTTCAGTTGGGACAATGAACAAACTGATGCGATTGTTTGAAGTGCGAAAGCCGGACTTTATTTTCGTTGGAGGAAGTCTTGTTGTTGAGAGTGTCGATGATGTTGTGCGAGAAGTGAAACTCCGATGCGATATACCTGTTGTTCTCTTTCCAGGGTCGTCGCAGCAGTTTGCGGATTCAGCTGATGCACTACTCTTTTTGTCGCTCATATCAGGGCGTAATGCGGAGTATCTCATAGGGCAACATGTGGCATCTTCGGTCAGAATTAAGCGTTCGGGAGTGGAAGTGATACCTACGGGTTATATGCTCATAGATGGAGGAGCGACAACGTCGGTGGAGTACATCAGCGGGACACGTCCGTTGCCAAGGACAAAGATAGATATAGCCGTGGCAACAGCATTGGCCGGAGAGCTGTTGGGACTCAAGATGCTCTATTTAGAAGCGGGAAGTGGAGCTAAAGATAGTGTGCCGGAGGAGATGATAAGTGCAGTCAGGAAGGCAGTAAGTTTGCCACTTATCGTAGGTGGAGGATTGAGGAGTGAGGAGTCGATAAAAAAGGCCTTTGATGCGGGAGCAGATATGGTTGTTGTGGGGACAGCTATAGAGGAAAAATTGAAGGGAGAGACGGGGAGAGAAGAATAGAAAATGAGAGGGAAAAATCTCCTAAAATTTAAGCAAAAAAAAGTTGTGTGTAATCGGTAATTTTATTATATTTGTAGGCTTAAAAGAAAGAGCTAAAACTGTAGAAAAATAAAGAAATAAAAGATAAAATGAGCGAAGAAATAGAAAAGGTGGACAATGCCGACTATGGCGCAAGTAGCATCACTGTTTTGGAGGGCTTGGAGGCTGTACGTAAGCGTCCGGCGATGTATATCGGAGATATAGGAGAGAGGGGTTTGCACCATCTTGTTTATGAGGTTGTCGATAATTCTATTGATGAGGCTTTGGCGGGGTATTGTGATAAGATCAAAGTAACGATAAATGAAGATGATTCTATCACAGTGGAAGACAATGGGCGAGGTATACCGGTGGATATGCATGAGAAGGAGAAGCGTTCGGCTCTTGAAGTTGTGCTTACGGTACTTCACGCAGGCGGTAAATTTGATAAGTCGTCATATAAAGTATCCGGAGGTTTGCATGGTGTTGGTGTATCGTGTGTCAACGCCTTGTCGACAATGTTGAAGGTAAATGTTCGCAGAGGTGGCAAATTATACGAGCAAGAGTATAGCATAGGCAAGCCATTGTATTCGGTAAGAGAGATAGGAGAAGTGGATACTACAGGTACAACAGTGACATTCAAACCTGATGGTTCTATCTTTACGACTACCAAATATAAATATTCGACTTTGGCAAATCGTATGCGCGAACTTGCTTTCTTGAATAAAGGAATTGAAATCATTCTGTGTGATAAGAGAACAGTAGATGCAGAAGGAAATGAAATACAACCACGTTCTGAACGATTCTTCTCTGAGACAGGTTTGGTGGAGTTCGTGAAGATGGTGAACGGAAATAACGACACTCTTATACCTCAGCCTATTTACATCAAGAATGACAAAGGCGAGATACCTGTTGAGGTCGCAATTTTGTACAATGATACATATTCTGAAAAGATATTCAGTTATGTGAATAACATCAACACCATTGAGGGTGGTACTCACTTGAGAGGTTTCTTGCGAGGTCTGACTCGTACATTGAAGAACTGGGGCGAGACGAATAAGAAGTTCGAACGACTCAAAGATATAAAGATTGAAGGTGATGACTTTCGTGAAGGTCTGACAGCGATTATCTCTGTCAAAGTCATGGAACCACAGTTTGAGGGTCAGACAAAGACAAAACTTGGCAACAGCGAGGCAGATAAAGCTGTATCAGATGCTGTGTCGGAAGCTATGGCAAACTATTTGGAGGAGAATCCAAAAGAGGCCAGTTTGATAGTAGATAAGGTTATTTTGGCAGCAACAGCTCGTCATGCGGCACGTAAGGCGAAGGAACTTGTGCAGCGTAAGACGGTGATGCATGGAAGTGGCTTGCCGGGTAAACTTGCAGATTGTTCGGAGAAGGATCCTTCAAAATGTGAGATTTTCCTTGTCGAGGGTGATTCAGCGGGAGGTTCGGCAAAGCAGGGACGCGACAGACGTTATCAAGCTATATTGCCTTTGCGAGGTAAGATTTTGAATGTCGAGAAAGCTCGTTGGGATAAAGCTTTTGAAAGTGAAGAGGTGAAGAATATCTATACAGCTCTCGGAGTTACGATTGGAACAGAGGAAGATAACAAGGCTCTTAACTTGAGTAAGTTGCGTTATGACAAGGTGGTTATCATGACCGATGCCGATGTCGATGGTAGCCATATCGCAACGCTAATCCTTACGTTCTTCTTCCGTTACATGAAGGAACTCATCGACAATGGACACGTGTATATCGCAACACCACCGTTGTATCTTTGTAAAAAGGGCAACAACAAAGAGTATTGTTGGAATGAGGAGCAACGTCTGGCCTTCATAGATAAATATGGACATGGCAATGAAGGTTCGGTACATGTACAGCGTTACAAAGGTCTCGGAGAGATGAATCCGGATCAGCTGTTTGAGACAACAATGGATCCGGAGCAACGAACTTTGCGTCAGATTCATGTTGAAGATGCAATAGAAGCAGATAGAATATTCTCAATGCTCATGGGTGATGAGGTTGAACCTCGCAGAGACTTCATAGAAGCAAATGCTACTTATGCGAATATCGATGCGTAAAATAATGAAACAATTTATACAAGGTCGCTCTTTTTGGGTGACCTTTTTTGTCATTGTGATGTCTGCTTGGTATGAGGCGGAGTCGCAAAGAGTGGTGTCGTTGACGCCTTCGGTTACGGAGTTGATAGTCGATATGGGTTGTTCAGATGTATTGGTAGGACGAACAAGCTATTGCCCGAATGTTAATGCAGTAGTCGTGGGAGATATATTGAGTGTCAATATGGAAAAAGTGGTATCACTCAAGCCGGACATTGTTATTTGTGTGGGGTTTGTTGAGGCATCGACGATTGAGAAAATGCAAAAAATGGGTATTAATGTCAAGAGTTATAAAACACCGCGCTCGTTTGATGAAATGTGCCGTCAGACAATAGAGATAGGTTGTCTTATAGGAGTTGCAGATAAGGCTGAAAGCATAGTTAAGGAAGAGAGAAGACGTGTGGAGGAATTGAAAAAGAAGGTAGTCAAGACGCAGAAACGAGTCCTATTTCAAATCGGAACACGGCCAATGTTTTCGGTCGTTGACAATACATATACGCAGGGGTTTATTGATGACTTGGGTCTTATTAATGTATCTCATACTACAATGCCTTCACGCGAATATGTCGTTTCACAAAATCCGGATTATGTTATTCTTACAACTATGGGCGGTCTCTATAAAGAGGAAAGTAAGGTTTGGCAAAAGTTGATAAAAGCCCGAATTATTGTCGTAGATGAAAATATGGTATGCAGTCCCACGCCGACAAACTACAGAAAGAGTTTGGAGGTGTTATTTGATGAAATATACGGACAATGAGACAGTCGGGTAAAGTAATTGTAGCAGTGGGAGTCTTTGTCTTTATGGTGGTACTCTCATTGAGTATAGGAGATGTTGATGACTTATTTTGTAAACTATTGAGAATCGGGGAGAAGAGATTTTCTCATACGGATTTGATCATACTTTTCGAGTTGCGAGTACCGAGAGTCTTGATGGCAATAGGCGTTGGTGCAATGCTCTCAATGTCGGGAGTTATAATGCAGAGCTTATTTCGCAATCCGCTTGTTGAGCCATACACTATGGGACTATCCGGAGGAGCGGTGTTGGGAGTGGCGATGGCCTTTGTCTTTGGATTGTCGAATAGTATGGGGAATATCGCAGTGACGTTGATGGCGATGGTAGGGGCATTGTCAACGATGGGGTTGATACTCCTTCTGCGAAAGATGATGCATTTTGATATCAATAGAATGTTACTATCGGGTGTCATGATAAGCTTTGCGACCTCCTCGGTCACTACATTGCTTATGAGTTTGACGACACGGGAGAACTTGTCGCAGATACTCATGTGGAATATGGGGTCGTTGGATATTACTACAAAGGAGGTCTCATATTGTGTGTTGTTGATGGCTATATTGATGGCTATAGTCCTTCCTTTCGCAGGGCGAATGATGAATGTCTTGATGATAAGCGAAGATATGGCTCGACATGTGGGAGTAAAGGTGAAAGTTGTAGTCCCATTATTGTTTGTTGTAGCAACTATAATGGCGGCAGTGAGCGTGTCGTTTGTTGGTGTTATAGCTTTTGTTGGAATGATAGTTCCACATATAGTTAAGATGTTGTACGGCAACGACCATCGACTTGTGGTTGTAATGTCTGCATTGTGCGGAGGAACGTTTTTGCTTATGTGTGATATAGTGTCGAGAACAATTATCTACCCGCAAGAGATACCTACGGGAGTGATGTGTGGTATAGTTGGCGGTGTCATGTTTGTATATTTGATGACAAAGAATAAGTGATATGTTGAGATTGAAGGGTGTATCGGTAGCGTATGAGCGAGAAGTGCTGAAGAATATAAATATAGAGTGTTGTTCGGGTGAAGTTACTGCTATATTGGGGCGTAATGGTTCGGGAAAAAGTACACTGTTGCGAGCTATTCTTGGAGATGTAGAGAGTTGTGGAAAAATAGAGATAGATGGCATAGATACAGCGCAGATGTCACACCGGGAAAAAGCACAACAGATAGCAGTGGTAGAACAGAACGTTCCAATATTACCTATTATTGTAAGAGAATATATAGAAATGGGACGTATGCCGTATAGAAATATGATGTCGTTAAATTATGGCGACAATGACAAAGATATCGTTTCGAAAGTTATGAAATCTATGTCAATAGAACATATGGCAGACAAACGCATGGATAGAGTCAGTGGAGGAGAACGACAGCTTGCATCTGTAGCACAAGCAATAGTCCAAGAGACAAAAGTTTTGTTGTTGGACGAACCAACGGCAAACTTAGACATAGTCAATAAATATGAGCTATATAGTGCTATAGCTCAGATGACTCGAAAACGTAAAGTTATCACCTTGGTTGTTGCGCATGATATATCGAGTGTGAAACGTTATGCAGATAGAGTCATCTTATTGAAAGAAGGAGAAATAATGGCATCAGGGAAAGTTGAAGAAACGCTCACGGACGATAATTTGGAACGTCTTTTCGGCGTTGAAATAGAGAAAATAATAGAAAAATGATATACAAATAACCGAAAACCTTTTGATATAACATTTAAAAGGAATAAATTTGTGCAAATTTACAAAGTAGAAATCATGTCAAATAATAAGAAAGAACAACAAGTAGAGAAAGGTTTTGAAAACGTGGAAGAAGCGTTGGGTAAGACCGAACAATTTATTGAAAGAAATCAGAAGAGCTTGATGATAGGAGCATTGGCTGTAATTGCGGTATTTGCAATAATATGGATGGCCAAGACGCTTTATATGGATCCTATAGCAGAAGAGGCTCAGACAGAAATGTTTAATGCTCAGTATTATTTCGAACAAGATAGTTTGCGTTTGGCATTGGACGGAGATGGAATGAACGCAGGTTTTCTTCAGATAATTGAAGATTACGGGTCTACTCCAGCAGGAAATTTAGCTTGCTATTATGCCGGTGTTAGTTATCTTAAGTTGGGGGAATACGATAAAGCGAAATCATACTTTAAAGCTTTCTCAAGTGACGATGTGATGTTGAAATCATTGGCAGAAGGTCTATATGGAGATGCAGAGTCGCAGCTTGGAAACATGTCAGAAGCTGTTGCATCGTACAAAAATGCAATAGCAGAGGGTAACAATATCGTAGCACCCATGTATTTGATGAAACTTGGACTTTTGTATGAAAGTCAAGGAAAGTCTAATGAAGCAAAAGCGTGCTACATCGAAGTGAAAGAGAAGTATCCGCAGAGTGTTCAAGCCGGGGTGGCAGAGAAATACTCATTGTCGGTGAAGTAATGATATAAACAACCATATAGAATGAGGATTGTCGGTCTAAATTGGCAATCCTCATTTTGTATAGAATAAAAAGATAATATGGCAAGTGAATTAAAGAATCTATCTTCGTATAATCCGGAGACTGTACCTTCGGCTGAAAATATGAAGTTTGGAATTGTTGTTTCCGAATGGAATCATAACATTACGGGTGCACTCTTGGAGGGTGCGGTTGAAACACTCGTAAAACATGGGGCAAAAGAGGATAACATTATAATTAGGTATGTGCCAGGAAGTTTTGAACTCGTAGCAGGTGCACGAATGATGGCAGAAAAGACAGATGTTGACTCGGTAATATGTCTCGGTTGTGTAATAAAAGGAGATACACCGCATTTTGATTATGTGTGTGCCGGCGCGACACAAGGTATAGCAGAACTCAATGTGCGTTATGATAAGTCATTCATTTTTGGAGTTATAACAACAAACAACTTACAACAAGCTTTGGACCGTTGTGGTGGCAAGTTGGGAAACAAAGGAACGGAGTGTGCAATAACAGCAATAAAAATGATTGATATGTTTTGGAACTTAAAAAAATAGTTCTACCTTTGCATTGGTTATCGGAAGACGATTAGAAAATGTGTCGGTAAAATTACGATAACGGAAGCTCTAGGGAGGATTCCAGAGCGGTCAAATGGGGCAGACTGTAAATCTGTTGCTTCGGCTTCGGAGGTTCGAATCCTCCTCCTCCCACGTCAATATTGCCTACCGGAGAGGTGGCAGAGTGGTCGAATGTACCGCACTCGAAATGCGGCGTACGGGCAACTGTACCGAGGGTTCGAATCCCTCTCTCTCCGCAGAAGAAATGAAAGCCTGTCTTAGATAGGCTTTTTTGTTTATATATGGCATTCTCGATGGGAGAGTCATTGTATTTAGTGTGTGTCGAATATTTCAGTACACACTCTACGATGTGCTTTTTGCATTAGCCTTCGATTTCCAATCACGATAATATATGATTTAGTTTGGGCGCTAATCATAATTCGAACTCAATTGTTTTGGCGAGGAACTATCATTTTTTATCCATCTCGCAGAGTTTAATCTAAAGTGATTTGTCTTTTGAAACTCTCTTCAAGAGATACTATTGTCTCAGTAGAAGAAATGCCCTCAATAGTTTGAAGTTTGTCGTGTAAGATGTGTTTTAGATGCTTGTTGTTTTTTGCGTATATCTTAATAAAGATAGCATATTTTCCTGTTGTATAGTGGCACTCTACAACTTGAGGTATGGCTTCCATTTTGCATACGACATTATCGAAATAACTTGCGTCTTTTAGAAAAATACCTATGAATGCGCACGTGTGATAGCCAACTTTTGTTGGGTTAAGGGTGAATTCTGAACCGGTGATGACGCCTATACTTGTCAGACGTTGAACGCGTTGGTGTATAGCCGCTCCCGAAACTCCACATTCTCGGGCTACTTCTAAAAAAGGAGTTCGAGCATTCTCTACTATGAGTGACAAAATCTTTTTGTCCAAATCATCTAATGATGAAGTGTTTTCTTGTAAAGAGTTATAATCGTTGTTCATTCCTAATAATATAAATTTTTACAAATGTAGTTTATTTTTCAATATTGATCGCATATTTTTTTGAATTGTTAAGTCCGATAAATATGGCATTCTTGTTTATGCGTTGTAGTCTGTTTAGCGAAAATGTTTATATTTGGATTTGTTTTGTAAAGTGTAATGTGATGAGAAGACTTTTGATTGTATTTTTTTTGACGTGTGGTTTGTTTGAATGTGTGTGGTCTGCAAGTCGTACAATGAGAATAGACTTAACATTGAGAGGTGAATTGGATTCGTGTTGTATTGATTTGGTGAGTTGTGCATATTGGGAGGGTTGGTTCGGACCACAAAGTTGCTGTGATTCGGATATTGTCAAGGGGCAATTTATCTACTCTTTGTATAGTCTTAAAGGAGGAGAGGAACGGTTGATATACAAAGATGGCTTTTCGTCGCTGTATTATGAGTGGGCAACGATGGATTATGAGGGCCGAGATAAGGAAATGGTGTTCGAACACACACTCTTGGTGCCTTATACGGAAGGCGATGTCAGACTTGTCGTGGAGTGTAGGGTTAGAGACGGATTAAAGGTTGTAATGGATAAGCATATTGATGTGAGCGAGGTCGAAAGACAAGAGTTGGTTGAGTCTGAAGTAAAGCTTTTGCAAGGAGAGGAAAAGAGCGATAGCAAGGCTTTAGATGTGGCAATATTAGCGGAAGGTTTTACTTTGACAGAAGAACTTGATTTTTGGAGCAGAGCAGATAGTTTGGCTATGGCGTTGATGTCAGAACCGGCATTTGTCTCTTTTGCAGATGATATATGTATTAGAGGTTTCTTTAAGCCGTCTAAGACAAAAGGACCATCTGATCCATCGATGGGGTATAAGTCGGAGAGCGTTTTGAATTCTTCTTTTGGCGTTTTTGCGTCGGACCGTTATTTGGAGACATTCAAAACGTTTTCGGTATTCGATTATGTAGGGAACAAGCCGGCCGATATGATAATAGTACTAGTAAATAGTAAGAAGTATGGTGGCGGCGGGGTCTATAACTGTTTTGCTATAGGCTCGTTGCATGATGGAGACTGGATTGAGGTGTTGTTGCATGAGGTAGGACATTCGTTTGCAGGTTTGGCTGACGAGTATTACTACGAAAATGAAGTCTATCCCGATATGTATCCGAAAGAGTTAGAACCATGGGAACCCAATGTTACGACATTAGTGTCTTTTGAAAAGAAATGGAAAGAAATGTACGAAAACGGGGCGACGGGCTTGATAGAAGGTGCTGCGTATAATGCAAAAGATGTGTACAGAAGTTCTGTCAATTGTAAGATGAGACAGTTGCACAAGCCATTTTGCAAAGTATGCAACGAGGCAATAGGACAACAAATAAGACGTTATATAGAATGAAATAAAGAGATTAGCTATGGAAATGATTTACAATAGATGTGGACGCAGCGGATTATTGTTGCCGGCAGTGTCACTGGGAATGTGGCATAATTTTGGTTCGGTAGATAATTACGAGAATGGAAAGAAAATACTGCATCATGCTTTTGATAAAGGGGTGACGCATTTTGATTTGGCGAATAACTATGGACCGGAACCGGGTACGGCAGAGATGACTTTCGGCCGAGTGATGAAAGATGGCTTGGGTGTGCATAGAGATGAAATAGTCGTTTCGACGAAAGCCGGATATGAGATGTGGAAAGGTCCTTATGGAGATTGGGGGTCGCGTAAGTATATGATTGCAAGCTTAGACCAAAGTCTTAAACGAATGGGATTGGACTATGTAGACATTTATTATTCGCACAGACCCGACCCTAATACGCCTATAGAAGAGACCATGATGGCACTTGACCATGTCGTTAGGCAGGGCAAGGCTTTGTATGTAGGTATTTCCAACTACAAACCGCAGGAGGCAAAAAAAGCTTTTGATGTGTTGAAGCAACTCGGAACACCGTGTCTCATACATCAGGCTAAATACAACATGTTTGATAGATGGGTGGAAGATGGCTTGTTGGATCTTACTGAGGCGTATGGCGTTGGTGTTATTGCCTTCTCTCCGTTGGCGCAAGGACTCTTGACGGATAAGTATATAAAGGGAATACCGCAAGGTTCGCGTATGACTAAGGGTGTGTTTTTGAAACCTGAACATCTGACAGAAAAGCTATTGTCGCAGATGCAAGCTCTAAATGAGATGGCAAAAGAGCGTGGACAGACTTTGGCAGATATGGCATTGTCGTGGTTGTTGAAAGATAATCGTGTCACTTCGGTTTTGGTCGGTGCATCGTCAACAGAACAATTGGATAAGAACTTGAAATGTATTGAGAATGTTCCGTTTACCGATGACGAATTGGAGGCAATAGAGAACATATTGGCGTGATTAATAAGAAAAAGCAAGGGGTTGTCAGTGTATCGACAACCCCTCCGTATTCTCTATATCGAAATAAATTCTATTCCTCTCTTTTTAAGATGGCCAATGATTCCCCGTTGGCATTTTTAAGATGAAGTTCTTTGTTCTCAATAGTCCACATCTTTGTGTTGTTGAGAGCTTCGAGGATTTTTGACTCTATTGACATTGTCTCATCTGAACACATTGCAGAGTTTACAAGGACATTGCTAAATGACAAACTGTCATCACTCATGACAAACTCTCCGCCGATACCATTGCAACCGGCATTTCCGTGGAAAGTGTTTGTCTCCGTTGAGAATGTCATAGCCGTAGTGGTTTCAGCTGTTGTTGTCGGAATGCCATAGACGCTCATGATGTTCCAAGCTCCTTCGATACCCTGAGGACCATCATTCTCTTCTGATACTCCTTTGACTGTTGTGAGTATAACTTCGCCTTGTACGTTGTAGAATAGCATTTTTGTGCTATCGTCTTCTGCCGGAGCAAAAGATGCAACGGTACTCAATGCCTCTACGATTGCTGATTCGACAGTCATATCTGCACACATCATGCGTGTCATGGCAACTGAGAACGATACTTTGTCTGAAACGACGCTGTCAGTAACCAATGAACCAAAGATCCTGTTGCACGTAGCAAAACCTGAGAACGTTAATTCGTTAGTATTTATTTCAATATATGGCTTCTGTTCGTTCTGTATTTCGCTGATAGAAGTAACAGAGACGATGTCCCATTTGCCATTGAGTTGAGATATGTCAATTCTCTTCTGTGTGTTTATACAAGATGTTGTCATAGCGACTATGGCTATTGCGGATAAAATTTTTTTCATTTTGCGTATATGTTTATCTTTTACTTTTTGTTACAATGTCCCTCACCTTTATATGTAATTCAGGATATTTGGTTACAAGTTCGTCCAATTTGAACGGAATACGATAACGCCAATAGTGATTAGGGTTTGCAGGTTCGTTGATGCGTTCTTCAAAAGGAAGCAAATGCGGCATGTTGTCGACGATTCCAGCATAATCTTGTATCGGGTTGATACAGAGTATTGACGGTGACTGCATGTGTATATTGAGAACTTGTGCGACTATATCGCCGGAAGCGGCTTTGGGAGCTTTTCCGTCATGGTTGAGAATATTGTTGTGATACCATTGTGTTTCAGCCTCATTCTCTTCCCACCAGCCTCTTATGCTTGATATGTCGTGCGATGATGTTGCGCATACAGAGTCGTATTGATAACATGAGCAATTGCCATAACGTTCCCAATTTAATTTGGGCATACGTTGAAGTTCAAGAGCCAATATTTGTAGACGTTTCATCACCGTTGGTACTGATGACGGAATCATTCCCAAATCTTCGCCACATACAAGCATGTCGCACTCTTTCAGCATGCCTTCTAAGTTGCGTATTGCAACTTCTTTCCAATATTGATTGTGTCGATGGAAGAAGAAGTCTTCGTATATCTTGCTGAATATCTCCTTTTCGTTGTTGGGTAGCAATTGGAAACGTTCAGTCTCTGTCAACATGATACGCGGATGATATTCGCCGGCGACGATGTTGATAAACAATACTTCGTGAAGTATCTCATTGAAGCCATTTGTTGTGGCGTCTTTATGTTCGGGGCTGACGTTGACTCTTATCCATTCTGCAACGGCTGTAGGAGAGAAAAACTCCTTTTTCAATTTGTACAACCCGTTGCCTATGTTGTTAAATATCTCGTTTTTAGCCTTGTCCGCATAAATGTTTATCTGTCGTTCGATGAAGTCAGAAGAAACAATAGGCAAGGTAAACATTTCCAAGTCGGTATTTAAACCTATTGACGATAATTCCATAGCAGAGTAAGGCAGAGCGGGAGAGAAGATACCCATCAGACCGCTCTTGAATGGACGAGGAATAGCCCAAATACGGAAGAATCCGAGTATGTGGTCAATGCGGAACAAGTCAAAGAACTGTTGCATACGACCGAGACGTTTTGTCCACCATGCAAAACCATCTTGAGCCATGACTTCCCACTTGTATGTCGGAAAGCCCCAGTTCTGACCATCACGAGAGAAGAAGTCTGGCGGTGCTCCGGCTTGCAGACCAAAGTTAAATAATTCGGGAGCAACCCATGCATCTACAGAATTCGGATTCACTCCAATGGGGAGGTCTCCTTTGAGCGCAATGTTTTTGCAATGAATATATTCTATGGCGTCGCAAAGTTGTATCTCGAGGTGAAACTGTAAGAAGATGTAGAAAAGGGCTTTCTTGTAATACGAACTTTTCTTGTTGAACATCGTCTCTACCAGCATGGGAGAATAGACAGAGCCTTCTTCCCAATTGTGGAAACAAGCTGTCCCAAATTTATCTCTCAATACGCTGAATGCTGCATAATCCTTCACCCACCAAGCGTTTTTTTCGATATACTCTTTGAAACGTTTGTCTGACATTATCTTCTTAAAGTTGTCAGCGAATAGAATGCGTAAGTTTTTGAGTTTCCATTCGTTGGTGCGTGTATAATCTACAAAGTTGAGGTCGTTGATAAATAGACCTGTCTCGCGTTCGATAGAAGGGACTATCTTGTTGTAGTATGCAAACACCTCGCCAACACTTACGTAGTTGGGGTGCAATGCCATGACGGAGATAGCGTTGTAAGGATAGCTATCTTTGAATGTCCCTGTGGCTGTCGTGTCGTTGATAGGTAAAAGTTGAATGATTTTCAATCCCGCATCGACGCACCAATCAGCGAGAGGTTTAAGATCTGAAAATTCGCCACAACCGCGACTTTTCGATGAGCGCAACGAGAATATGGGGACCGACACTCCGGCACAACGCCATTGGTCGGCATAGTTGAATGTATCGTATGTGACAACGATTTTCTTCTCCGACAAATTGCCTTGTGAAATAATGTGATTGTCCCCTTCTTCGTAGCGTTTAAAGCAGTTATTTTGCGTATCCCATATTCCAAACTTAAATTCAAAGTCGTGTAAAAGTGCAACATCCGTAATAGTGTATTGCCAGATGTTATTTTTGTAACGGGTCATTATTAATGCACGTTCCGTATTCCAATTGATAAACTGTTTGCAAACTATGCAAAACGCTTCATTTGGGTTGAGGCGTGCTTCATTCAGACGAATGGTCAGAGACGTTGAAGTTGGAATTGGCGACTCTTCCAAATCTGTTGGAGAATCAAATATAGCAGAGGCAAAAGCATGTGCTCTGAGTATGTCGCTGCTCATTTCGGGCGAACGCCACGAGTCAATGATGTGAACATTTTCTCCTTCGGCAATAAATCTCTTGTGTCGTTCCTTGATGATTCCGTCTGGAGTCTTTATCGCATAACGATATGAGAGCGTTCCGGCGCCTCGATATTCAAAGGTCTGTGTTCCACCATTGTTTGTCATTTGGTAGGCCGTTTCTTCTTTAGCAAATTCAGGCGTGATGAGTATAAGAAAAGACTCATCAACGGAGGTGATATAATGTATGGAAAAGTGTCTTGACATGTTTTAAGTAATTAGTAAATAACAGCGTGCGAATTTATGCAGATTTTCCGAAAAAAGCTCGTTGTGAAAGGCTTAATTTTACAGAAAATAAAATTTAACAAACTATGTATTTTGGGGCCGAGACATGTTGGCAATAGGATTTATAGTTGATAAAAACATGACAGACTATTTGCGAGATTTAGATGTAATTCGTAATTTAGCAATTCGGAAATAAACACTAAATTATAATAGAAACACAATATGATACAGAGAAAACAAAGTTTGTATTTATTACTAAGTCTTGCGTTTACATGTATTTTGTTTTTTATAAACATAGCTTCGATATGTGGTGCGGACGGAATCTTTGAAATGCGTTTTTATGGGCTGAAGAATGCTACTCCCGGGGCGGAGAGTACAGAGGGAGCTGTTATATGGCCATTGGCTGTTATGTGTGTCATGCCTGCGCTCTTGTTGCTGATGTCTTTATTCTTGTATAAGCGACGTCCTTTGCAGATGAAAGTGACAGGAATAGCAGTTGCATTGCAAATAGGATTAGTTATTTTCCTTAATGTTACACATTACACAATAGTGTCGGACCTTGATTATGAATGGACGTTTTCGGCATATACCCTTATTCCCATCGTTGGTGCCATATTGTCTATATTGGCATATAGAGGAATAAGTGACGATGAAGCTCTAATCAGAAGCTTAAATCGTCTGAGATAACAACGCAAAATGACGCAGCCATGATGATAACGTTACTAGATTATGTGGGTACGTTGGTGTTTGCAATAAGCGGAACACTCATGGCGGCAGAGAAACGATTCGATATTTTCGGTGCTCTCACTATTGGCTTTGCAACAGCCATAGGCGGGGGCACTCTTCGTGATATGATGCTTGGCGTGACGCCTGTTATGTGGATCAGATCATTGGACTACTTCTATGTTATAACGATAGGTGTGCTTATAACGACAGTGTTTAAAAAATATATACTCAAATTACGTAGTACACTGTTTATGTTCGATTCCATAGGAATAGGCGTGTTTACCGTTATTGGCATCAACAAGGCATTGCTTTTCGATTTGACACCGCCTATCGCAATCCTCATGGGAATGATAACAGCCGTAGCGGGCGGAGTTATCAGAGATACACTTTGTAACGTTGTTCCGCTTATCTTTCGAAAGGAGATTTATGCTACAGCGTGCATATTGGGTGGTGTAATATATTTTACGTTGTTCTTTTTTGACGTGCCAGAAATTATCAACAACCTTGTCACAATGTCATCAATCATAGCCATAAGAGTTTTGGCTGTTAAATACGGTATATCATTGCCCAAACTAAAATAATATTAGTCTCATGTTTCTTTCATCGATAGCAAATCACTATATCCAAAAGATTGGTTCAGATATGAGCCGGTTTACATTCGTCTTTCCGAGTCATAGAGCCGGAGTCTTCTTCCGTGACGCTCTGCATAAGGCGTCTAAAGGTGTAATATTGGCACCTCGAATTACTACGATAAGCGAACTGTTGTCGGAGAAGACCGGGCTTAATGTTGCTGATAACATCACTCAGGCTTTTGAACTATACAATGTTTTTTTGGATATCTTTGATAATGAGGAGAATGTTTCGACCGAATTTAGTTTCTTTTACTCATGGGCACCGATGTTTCTGGGCGATTTTGATGATATAGACAAGTATCTTGTAGATGCCAAACAATTATATGTCAATACGTTTGACTATCAGAGTTTGGCTGACCATTATGAACATTTGTCCGAAGAGCAGCGCAATGCCATAATGTCATTTTGGAGCGTTGATTTCAAAGTCAATGAAGAAGGGGAGAACTATAAGCAACGATACATCGATATTTATGTACATATGCATGAATTGTATACGAAATATCGAGAACGATTAAACAGTAAACATTTGGCATACGAGGGAATGATATATCGTCGTGCCACGGAGAAAGTTGATGAACTTTTTCTAAACGATGATATGCACTATGTCTTCGTCGGTTTCAATGCGTTGACAGAAGCGGAAGTATGTATATTCAAGAAACTTCAAGATGCAAACTGTGCCGACTTTTTCTGGGACTACACTCCCGAAATGGCAAAACAATTTAAGGAACAACACCAATATGGCAGTGAGCGTTTTATAATGAAAAACGCAATGATGTTTCCATCTCCCTTTAAACCATCGTATCCTGAAACGTTTCCCAAAATAAAACTCACCAATTTTGCATACCCGCAAGGGCAAGTGTCGCAGGTGACATCGTTTGTTAACGAACATTATCTAAACGGCAAGGACAGCAATGCGGCGATAATCCTCACAGATGAAAATATGCTGTTGCCGGTTTTGTCGGCAATACCGGATTTATCGGCAATAGGAGGCGGGGTGAATGTTACAATGGGTTACCCGGTGAAACTATCGCAGATATATGGTCTTGTGGAACTTCTGCAACGTCTGCATAGCCCACTGAATATTTCAGAAAGCAACGGTGTGACATTCTACGCACGAATTGTACAATCAATATTACAGCACCCTTGTGTAGTGGATGTCTGCGGAAATCTGACAACGAAAATCGTCGATAAAATCGTAAAAAACAACATTATTCATGTCCAACAAGAAGAGTTTGGTGAAAGTGATTTGTTGAGGACTATATTTCGACCATTGACAGAATTGAGTGTGAGCGACTATATCAGAGATATCTTTGAGATACTTTTTGACTATTACGTAGACGGTGATAATTCGGAAAAGAACATCTCTATATTGCGCGAATGTTCATATATGGTTATAAAGACAGCCAACAGATTTAGTGATTTGCTCAGTCAGAATGAAACATCAACAATGTTTGCGGTGGGAGCACTTGATAGACAATTGGAGTTTGGAATGTTTGTTAATCTGCTCAATGCTCAGAGTGTAGATTTCTGTGGTATGCCATTGGAGGGGCTGCAGGTAATGGGCATTTTGGAAACGCGAGCTGTAAACTTCGACAAGCTTATAATATTGGATATGAATGAAGGCGTTTTTCCGAAAAAGTCGGGAGGAATGACTTTCTTGCCTTCTGTCTTGAGACGTAGTTTCGGACTGCCAACACACGAATATCAAGATGCAATCTTCGCATACTATTTCTTCCGTCTGATACGTCGTGCAAGTGAAGTGGAACTTTTGTATGTGTCTACCAACGATTACGAAGACAGAAAGGGTTTGAGCCGTTTCGTTATGCAGCTGATATACCAGTACAGGCTTGAAGTAGAGTCGCGTATAGCCATTCAACAATTGAATATTCATACCGATAAACCCACGTCCATACCTAAAAATGAAAATATACTGCAACAACTTCGTACTCTTTATTGTGGAGAGGCGACAGATGAACGCAGTAAATTCCTATCACCAAGTGCACTCTCGTTGTATATACAATGTCCGGCAAAGTTCTATTATTCCAAAGTGCTTAAAATAAACGAACTTGATGATATAACAGAAGATGCCGGCAATAATGATATAGGCTCTATCTTTCACTATGTCATGGAAAAACTATATGTCGGAGATGAAAATGGTGATACCGGCATAGACCTAACAAATGTCCTTGTCGGCAAGGGCAGGATGTTTGATGAACAGTCGCGTCAACGTCTTTTGCAGAATAGGGATATTATCGAACATCTCGTATGCAGAGGTTTTGAGGAGATTCTTAAGATTCGCAACGTCAGTAAGGAGTCCCTTGAGGGTAGAAATAGACTTTACTTTGACATTATATTACAGTGTGTCTTGGATTTGATAAAAAAGGAAAAGCCGTTTGTGTTTATCAATGCCGAAGAACAGATTACCGGAAGTGTGACAATAAAGGTTGGTGATGAAGAACTGAAAGTGCGTATAGGGGGAATAATCGACCGTCAGCATATTGACAGTGAAGGCCGATATTGTGTAATAGATTATAAAACGGGAGATGTTCATTCGGAAAAAATAAAAACTCTTGATAGCTTGTTTGAAAACAGCAAATTGAAGGCTGTGTTTCAGACTATGCTTTATTGTAAGCTTTTGTACGATAGTGGAAACGGTGGTGAGTATTATCCGGGTGTTATATATATACAGGGATTATATAAAGATGATTTGAATTTCGGTTTAGAGATGAACGGAAAAATGTTGTCGTACAATGATTCAAACAAAGAGGAATTTGATGAGTTGTTAAGAAATACGCTGTCCAAATTGTTTGATCCCAATGTGGATTTCGATGCAAAGTACGTTGAACGTTCTTGCGAATATTGTCCGTACAAGACGCTTTGCCAAACCAATTTTGGCGTATAACAACAATCAGGAATTCGTTCTGATTTGTTTAGAAAGAATTCCTGATTGATATAGAATGGTGTGTCTTTTTGATTATTTGTCTTGAACTATGCGTAATCCCATCCACTTGTCGGCCAGACGTTCGCCGTTTCTAAACAGATTGTAAATGTCTATGATGTCAAGTATAGGAATAAAAAAGAACATATTTCTTATAATCATCTTCGAACTAGAAGCATTTGTTCCGTTTTTGTTGCCAGAGTCTTTTATGGCTATGTGACATAGTTTTTTCCCAAAACTGCGATAATTGAAAATCTTCGTGTCGCGCAGTATGAAAACAACGGCTGCTATTATTGTGCCAAATCTCGGCAGTTGAGCCAATAGAACACAAATAAGCACGTCTATTAGAAAAGCAACAATGCGTTTAGAAATCATATTTCAGATATTTCATTCGGTGTAAAACAAATTATTATTTCTTTCTGAAAACAATATTGATAGGCACTCCGCTGAAGTTCCACGATTCTCGTATCTTGTTTTCAAGGAAACGTTTATAAGGCTCCTTTACGTATTGAGGCAAATTGCAGAAAAATGCAAATGTCGGTGTTGCGCTTGGCAATTGTGTTACATATTTTATCTTGATGTATTTGCCTTTTATCGCAGGAGGAGGGTAGTTTTCGATGATAGGCAACAGTAAATCGTTAAGGGCTGAAGTTCCGACTTTGCGTTGCATATTCTCGTACACGGTGCATGCTTCTTCAATAGCTTGGAAGATGCGTTGTTTGTTGACAACCGATGTAAACAAGATTGGAAAATCGGTGTATGGTGCCAGTTCGTTGCGTATTTGCAATTCCCACTTGTGGAGTGTCTTGGAATCCTTTTCTATCAAGTCCCATTTGTTTACCAACACCACTACGCCCTTGTTGTTCTTCTCTATAAGTCCGAATATTTTCTTGTCTTGAGCTTCGAATCCTCGTGTGGCATCTACCATGAGAATACACACATCGGCACTTTCTATGGCACGTACTGAACGCATTACAGAGTAAAATTCGACGTCCTCTTTGACTTTAGTCTTCTTTCGCAATCCGGCGGTGTCGACTAGATAGAAATCCTTGCCAAACTTGTTGTAACGAGTGAAAATTGAGTCGCGTGTTGTTCCGGCTATGTCGGTGACGATATTGCGCTCTTCGCCCATGAATGCATTGATAATGGAAGATTTGCCCACGTTGGGTCGTCCTACAATAGTGAATTTTGGAAGCGAGTCATCAATGTCGCTTGTTACATCTTCCGGTAGCAATTCTATAACTTTGTCTAACAAATCGCCTGTCCCCGAACCGCTAATTGAAGATATGGGATAGAGCATGTCAAGACCAAACTTGTAAAACTCATGAATGTACGCCATGCGCTCGTGGTTGTCGACTTTGTTGACGATTACGATAACAGGTTTCTTTGTTCGACGCAACAAGTCTGCTACTGTCTCGTCGTAGTCGGTAATGCCTGTCATAGCATCAACAACAAACAAGATGATAGCTGACTCTTCGATAGCCAATAAGACTTGTTTCTGAATCTCATCTTCAAATATATCTTCGGAGTTTGTCGCATAACCGCCCGTGTCGATTATCGAAAACTCTTTGCCATTCCAAAATACTTTGCCATACTGACGGTCACGTGTCACTCCCGATGCTTCATCAACAATAGCCTGACGACTCTGAGTCAGACGGTTAAACAATGTCGACTTTCCAACATTTGGTCGACCTACTATCGCTACTATATTTCCCATTGGTTCTGTTCTTTAAATGTGAAGTTAATGCAAAGTCTACTGATGAGAATCTCTCTCCAAGTCGCAAAGATATGAAAAAGATTGTGCATTTTCACTTTGCCACTGCAGTATGTCGTCTCTCTTTTCTCAGATTGGAGATAAATCATATTTGAGACAAGAAAAAACAAGCCCCAATAGTTACGATTTTGTTGTAACGTTTGGGTCTTGTAAATCTTTGTGTCGAGTTTGTTAGTTTGGGGTGTTGTTTGTTGTCTCTTCGCCAAAGCTCTTGTTGTACTGAGTCATGGCTTTCATTGACATGCCGATGCTTGAGAAGCCTCCATCATGGAAAAGGTTTTGCATGGTTATCTTCTTTGTTAGGTCAGAGAACATCGTCACGCAGAAGTATGCACAATCTTCAGCCGATGCATTTCCAAGGGGAGACATGCGTTCTGAAAAGTCCATCAATCCGTCGAAGCCTTTAACTCCGGAGCCTGCCGTTGTCATTGTTGGCGACTGTGATATGGTGTTGATACGAACCCTCTTCTCTCTGCCATAGATATAGCCAAATGAACGTGCTATAGATTCCAAAAGTGCTTTGGCGTCAGCCATGTCGTTGTAACCGTAGAATGTACGTTGTGCCGCTACATATGAAAGAGCTACTACTGAACCCCATTCGCTGATTGCGTCCATCTGATATGCTACTTGCAACATCTTGTGAAACGATATGGCTGATATGTCTAATGTCTTGTTTAGAAAAGTGTAATCTAAGTCGTAGTATAAGCGGTGTTTGCGCACATTGAGTGACATGCCGATAGAGTGGAGTACAAAGTCTATTTTACCACCGAGAATCTCCATTGAACGCTCGAAAACGTGCTTCAGATCGTCAACATTTGTGGCGTCAGCAGGAATGAGTTCTGCATCACACATTTTACTAAGTTCCATGACTTCTCCCATACGACATGCAACAGCCGTGTTGGACAATGTAAATGTTGCACCTTGTGCCTTTGCAAACTCAGCAACTTTCCATGCAATTGACTTGTCGTTGAGTGCTCCAAAAATTATACCTCTTTTACCTTCGAGGAGATTTGTTACCATGATATCTATTGTTTTAATTTGAGCACAAAGATACACGTTATATAAAGAGTAAAATGTTCATAGAATAGAAATAGCGTTAAAGATTTCAAATATCTAGGTGCTTCCGATTTTATCATGACAAGCCGATACAAACTATTTGCATACGTCTCGCAATTATTGATGTTAATTTTTCTATTTCAAGTAACTTCTTTCAGATGACATTTTGTCGCTTTGCGTATGGTGAAACTGACATTTTGTCATGCGATTAGTTGTCTGCAACGTGCAAGAGTGTCGTTTTTTTCAACAAACGGAGTTGATAACATTCGTAATGACTGACAATGTGTTCGTTGAAAAGATTTTGGCATATAAATTGCATACTACATTTTTGCGATGTTGAGTATTTAATCGACAAAAGACAAACAACAAAAAAATAAGACTATGGAAATCAAGAAGTATGCATTAGCTGTTATGGTCTCAATGGGCTGTGCTGCATTTGGGGCCTATTTATACTCTCGCTATGATATAGCGACATCTCAGAACAATATTGCGGCAGTAGATTCTATGCCTTTTCAAAGTGCCATAGGTCATTTTACTGCACAAAACTATGCTCCGACGGACTTTACCCAAGCGGCAGAAGCAAGTGTAAACGCTGTTGTCCATGTGCGTATTATGAAGAATTTACAAAATCGCACTTACGGATATGGCGATGGTATGGATCCTCTGTTGCACTTCTTTTTCGGTCCGCGTCAGCAAGCACCTCAGTATCCTCAACGACCACAAGAAGCAGGAAGCGGTTCGGGTGTCATTATAAGCAATGACGGCTATATCGTTACGAATAATCATGTCATCGAAAGTGCAGATGAAATAGAGGTGACACTCAACGATAAACGTACATTCACAGCTACATTGGTGGGTACAGACCCAACGACAGATATAGCATTGCTCAAGATTGATGCAGAGAACCTCCACTCCATAAGCTTCGGAAACTCTGATGCGATGAAGGTTGGAGAGTGGGTTTTAGCTGTGGGAAATCCGTTTAACCTAACATCAACGGTTACGGCTGGAATCATAAGTGCAAAATCACGAAATATAGGCATTATCGGTTCGGGTCACAATCAAATGAGCATAGAGTCATTCATTCAGACAGATGCAGCTGTCAACCCAGGCAATTCGGGCGGAGCCCTTGTAAATACTCGTGGCGAACTGATAGGAATCAACACCGCTATAGCTTCCACTACAGGCTCTTATAGTGGCTATTCGTTTGCAGTTCCGGCTACGATAGTTCAGAAAGTGACACAAGACCTTAAAATGTACGGAGAGGTTCAAAGAGCACTCTTGGGAGTTCAGATACAAGATGTAACATCAGAGATACAGAAGAAACACAATCTCAAAGAAGTTAAGGGTGTCTATGTTGCGGCTGTTTCGGACGGAGGGGCAGCAAAGGATATAGGAATAGAGAGCGGAGATGTTATATTGTCAGTAGATGGAGAGCCGACAAATAGTACGGCTGAACTTCAAGAAAAGATAGGTCGCAAACGACCTGGTGAAAACGTCAAAATAGAGTTAATACGAGATGGAGAAACGAAACATTATGTGGTGACACTTCGTAATATCAAAGGAACAACAGACGTGGTGAAAACGAACATTGAAGACAAACTGTTAGGAGCAACCTTTGAGCAGATAAGCGCTGATGAGCTTAGTAGGTTACATATAAGGAATGGTATCAAGATTACAAAGTTGGCAGAGGGCAAGCTGAAACAGAGTGGCGTCAAAGAAGGTTATATCATCACGAAAGCTAATAGGCAACCTATTACTTCGGTAAAAGATTTTGAGCAGATTGTGGCACAAACAAGTGATGGTCTCTTCATTTCAGGGGTATATACAAACGGAAAAGTGGCATATTATGCAATAAATCTCGAAGAATAGCGTGGTATATAAAAAATATTTTATACTTTTGCGAGAATTTTCTAACGAGGTATGAGACAATTAAAGATTACGAAATCTATTACTAATCGAGAGAGCGCCTCTCTTGATAAGTATTTACAAGAGATAGGCCGCGAGGAACTAATCAGTGTAGAAGAAGAAGTTGAGTTGGCTCAACGCATAAAAAAAGGCGATCAGACTGCTTTAGAGAAATTGACGCGTGCAAATTTGAGATTTGTGGTGTCTGTGGCTAAGCAGTATCAAAATCAGGGTCTCAGTTTGCCTGACCTTATCAATGAAGGTAACCTCGGACTTATTAAGGCAGCAGAGAAGTTTGACGAAACACGCGGTTTTAAGTTTATTTCTTATGCTGTGTGGTGGATAAGGCAGTCGATATTGCAGGCTTTGGCAGAACAGTCTCGTATAGTGCGTCTACCTCTTAATCAGGTTGGCTCTTTGAATAAAATCAATAAGGCTTTTTCAAAGTTCGAGCAAGAGAATGAGCGCAGACCATCAGCAGAAGAGTTGGCAGATCAATTGGAGTTGCCGGCAGATAAGGTTCAGGATACAATGCGTGTGGCAGGCCGTCATGTCTCGGTAGATGCTCCTTTTTCTGAAGGTGAAGAGAATAATCTTCTCGATGTCTTGGTAAATCATGACTCTCCAAATGCAGACAGAGCTCTTATCAATGAGTCGTTGTCAAAAGAGATAGAACGTGCTTTGGGTACGCTTACCGAACGAGAGAGTGATATCGTTAAGTTATTCTTCGGGATCGGAGAACAAGAGATGACTCTTGAGGAAATAGGCGAGCGTTTTGGCCTTACTCGTGAACGAGTGCGTCAAATCAAGGAGAAAGCTATTCGCCGTTTGCGTCATACGTCAAGAAGCAAGTTGCTTAAGTCGTATTTAGGTTGAGGTTTTTCAATTTGAATTAATCTGAGATAATTAACACCTCGATGTCGATAATGACTTCGGGGTGTTTTTTGTTGTTACATCAGCCATTGTCTAACCCATTCGAAGAAGACTACAGAAGCGGCGTGCGAAACATTCATAGACGTTGCCGGACCTGTCATGGGTATATGTACGTGAATGGGGCATTTGTCGAGTAGTTCTTGTCTTATCCCGTGCATTTCGTTGCCTAAGATGAATACCGATTTTTTGGGAAGTATGGTCTTGTATAGATTTGATGAAGTGCTTGATGTCTCAATGGCTATGAGGGTGAAATCAGCCGGAATGTGATTGTCTAATTCTTCTTTTGTTATGCGTATGAGTTCCACGTAATCCCAGGCCATGCAGGCTGTCTTACGTATTTTACTCTCTTTGAGAGGAATCTCTTCTATGCTTATCACCTTGCGTATGCCTATATTTGCAGCCAATCGTATTAGATTGCCGATATTTTCGGGAGTCCTTATCAAGTCGCCAACAATGATAGGTGGAGTCTCTAATGGTTCTGCTTGTCCGTTGTTAAATAGTACTCGAGAATCGTTTAGTTCCATTTTCTACTTATTTATGTTTTGGGGTTTCAAACCCATTTGATCGGCTAATCCCAACATATACGCATAGGCCTCGTTGTAGTCATTTTTTATCACTCCGTCCAATATGGCTTCTTTTATGGCGTTCTTCAATTCTCCGACTTCCCTCGATGGTTTCAGTGCAAATATCTCCATTATCATTTCTCCTGATATGGGAGGTTGGAAGTTGCGTATATGATCTTTTTCTTCTATCTCTTGCAACTTGCGTCTGACAATCTTGAAGTTGCGTAGGTATTTTTGAACTTTGTCCTCATTTTTGGAGGTTATGTCGGCTTCGCAAAGCAACATCAGGTCTTCTATGTCATCTCCGGCTTCAAAGAGCAGACGACGCACTGCAGAGTCTGTGACTATCTCTTCACTTAGAACTATTGGACGCATGTGTAGTCCGACAATTTTTTGTACGTATTTCAGTTTGTCGTTGAGAGGTAGTTTCATGCGAGAGAAGATTCCGGGAATCATCTTTTCGCCTACGAAGTTGTGGTTGTGAAATGTCCAACCTATCTTGTTGTCGTAGCGTTTGGTTCGAGGTTTGCCTATGTCGTGGAACAAGGCAGCCCAACGAAGCCAGATGTTGTCGCTGACAGAGGCAACGGAGTCAAGGACTTCCATGGTGTGAAAGAAATTGTCTTTGTGTCCGCGACCATTGATTTTTTCTATTCCCTTCAGGGCTTTGAGTTCGGGTATTATATATTCAAGCAATCCTACCTTGTCGAGGATTTTAAAGCCTACCGAAGGTTGAGATGCTTTCATCATTTTCATCATTTCGTCGCAGATGCGTTCTTTTGATATTATCTCTATTCGTTGAGCTGTAGATATTAGGCCTTCAAATGTTTTCTCTTCTATTTGGAAGCCTAAGCATGTTGCGAAGCGTACAGCTCTCATCATGCGTAGTGGGTCGTCGGAAAATGTTATTTGAGGGTCAAGTGGCGTGCGGATTATTCTTTTTTCGAGGTCGGCAAGTCCATCGAAAGGGTCTATCAGGTCGCCGAAGGTGTCTTGCATTAAGCTCAGAGCAAGTGCGTTGATGGTGAAGTCTCGTCTGTTTTGATCATCTTCGAGTGTTCCGTCTTCAACAATAGGCTTGCGGGAGTCGGCTCTGTACGATTCGCGTCGTGCTCCGACGAATTCGACTTCCACATCTTTTATTCTGAGCATCGCTGTTCCGAATGATTTGAATACAGACAGATGTGCTCCTCTGAAGTGTGTGGCGACGTCGGTGGCTAACTTTATTCCACTTCCTACAACAACGATGTCTATGTCTTTTGATTTTCTGCCTAATATCAAGTCACGTACAAAGCCTCCTATGACGAAAGCTTTCTCCCCTGTTTGTGACGTTATCTCAGATACGACTTTAAAAACAGGGTGGTATAATGCTTCTGTGTAGTTATTTGATTTTGTAATATTTGCCATCTCTATACTCTATGTTGATGCCCGAAATGTTCTGTTGTTTTGTCTCTATGTTCAGTAGTACGATTACGTCAGTTTTCTCTTTCCTTTGAGCTAATTCCCATTCGTAATCGTCGCATAGTACAACAGTCATGTCTAAGGCTTTAGGATGAAGTTCTTCGGCTAATAGCCACTCTTCTTTGTTTGTGGTGAGTAAAGTTGTCTTTGCGCTATGTCTGGCAAGAGTTCGAGCTAACAGACCATTGTCATCAGCTCCGACTACTACGACTTTTACCCCCAACATTTGTCCGTACCATGGCGACTCTAAATCTTGACAATATCTTCTATTGTCATTGGCTAATCCTCTATTTTGAGTTTTGCGGAGATGAGGAACGTGTCTCTGTCGGGAGCGTTTCGAGTTATCAGTTCGGCTAAGAATCCGGCCAAAAACAGTTGAGTTCCCATGAGCATGCATGTCAGTGCGAGATAAAAGTAGGCACTCTTTGTTACCAACAACGCATCAATGTCGTGATATACAAACCATAGCTTCTTTGCGCCTAACCAGAAGGCTGACAAGAATCCGAGGAAAAACATGGCTGTTCCAAGCGAACCGAAGAGGTGCATAGGTCGTTTGCCAAATTTTGACATGAAAGATACCGACATTAAGTCAAGAAAGCCTTTTATGGTTCGTTCGATACCGAATTTCGATACACCGAATTTGCGTTCATAGTGCGTCACGATCTTTTCTGTTATTTTTCCAAATCCCGCTTGTTTTGCCAATATTGGAATATATCTGTGCATTTCGCCATATACCTCGATAGATTTGATTACATCGCTTTTGTAGGCTTTCAGTCCGCAGTTGAAATCGTGCAAGGGAATACCTGACATCTTGCGAGTAACGTTATTAAAGAGCCTTGAAGGTAAAGTCTTGCTCAGTGGGTCATGACGTACTTTTTTCCAACCACTTACAAGGTCGTAACCATCTTCCAATATCATTCTCATCAATTCCGGAATCTCGTCGGGACTATCTTGTAGGTCAGCATCCATCGTTATCACAATGCGACCTCGTGCAGCTTTGAAGCCCACATTCAGTGCTGCAGATTTGCCATAGTTTCGACGGAAGCAGATTCCTTTAACTTCTTCGTGTTCAAGAGCCAACTCTTCAGTTTTTTCCCACGAACCATCGCTGCTACCATCGTCGACAATTATTATCTCATACGTATAACTTGTAGTGTTCATTACTCGAGCAATCCATGCTACCAACTCCGGAAGCGACTCTACCTCATTGTATGAAGGCACAACTATAGAAAGATCTATCATATTATGATTCGTTTTTTTATTTTTCTTTTATAAACGCCATTGTGACGGCTGATACTCCTAATCCAAAAAAGAGCATCGAACCCAAATTAATGAGAGAAGCGTTGATGGGTGAGTACATAGTCTTTATGGTCTGTGCAGACTGTTCTATTCCGTTTGCAGAAGGGAGACTCTCAATGATGGCGCACTCTCGAGCGATCATCGATGTCGCATACTCAACGTCTGACATTGTGAAGTACGTAGCCAAAGCCAATACGATGCCACCTACGAATGACATCGCAAGCCCAAGTTTTAAACCCTTGGCTATTGTGAACTTGCAAAAGCAATACTTCTTCTTGTAGCGAATAAAAAAGAGAACTATTATTAATATCGATACAATGTCCTTTAAATATGGGGTTACTAAGAATCGCAAGCAATCTATTGACCAGTAGTCGGTTAATAAAATCGTGATGTGCCAAAAGCCAAGCACAAGACCACATACTGCGGCGTATCTTATGTATGAAAATTTATCCATCTAATGTCTTATTCTAAATAAAGCCTCAAAGGTATCAAAAAATATCAATGACGCAAAAGTTATGAAGTCCGTTTTATGTATAAATAGATTTTGTAATAGAGAAAACAAAATTGTATTGTAAAATGATGTGTGGAGAAGAGAATTTTTTCTCTTTGAAAATCAAATTAATAAAACGAAGTATAAAAAAAGTTCGTTAAAACATTTGCATAGTAAAAAAACTTGCCATACATTTGCACTCGCAAACAAGCAAAGAGCAAACGGGTAAGTCCCTGTGACGACCAGCTCCTTTTGAACCCTCCAGGGCTTGACCGCAGCAAAGGTAGAAGGTCGAGCGGTGCGATTCAGATAAGCTTACCCACCTGCCTGTGTAGCTCAGTTGGCCAGAGCAGCTGATTTGTAATCAGCTGGTCGGGGG
>CALAUL010000104.1 GCA_937892255.1 uncultured Bacteroidales bacterium
CAGAGTCCGCCTCTATGATGAGAGATTCGTCAACGGCGATGCCTGCTTCCATGAGGGCTGTCTTGTATCCATCGAGACGTTGCTTGCTGATGACAAGCGATGGAGCACCAGTGAGGTGGACGATACGTCTGCAACCGATGCTTATGAGATGTTTGGTTGCAATGCGTGCACCTTCGAAGTCGTCGGTAATGACACGGTGCGAAGCAATCGCATCACATACTCGGTCGAAGAAAACCACAGGCAGTTCCGACTCGGAGAGAGACTCCAAATGGTCGAAAGATTTTGTCTCTTTGCTGATGGATATGAGCAGACCGTCGATGCGTTTGTCGAGCATTGTCTGAATGCTTGAGCGTTCACGTTCTTCGCTTTCGTTGGTTTGGCAAATCATGGTGTTATAACCGGCGGCGTGGGCAGTATCGTCAATGCCGCTTATGACGGTAGAGAAGAAGTGATGCACAATCTCGGGAACGATGATTCCAATGGTGTTGGTTTTACCCTTGCGCAGTCCTAATGCCAAGTCGTTGGGACGATAGTTGACACTTGTAGCCAAAGCTTGAACCTGACGTTTTGTTTCAGCAGATATGTCGGGGTGGTCTTTGAGAGCACGACTGACTGTGGAAGGAGATATATTTAGGGTTTTTGCGATGTCCTTTATTGTTATTCTGCGTTGTTTCATAGGTTTGAATTGGTAAGTGTTCCTGAATGCGAAGATATGATTTTTTAGATAAAGAACAAAAGACGGTGAAGCTTTTTGAAGTGTTTAAATATGCAATATTTTGCATAAAATTTCATTATTTACCTATGTTCGATAAGTGAAACACGTAAATACGGGGGTGATATTCTGTATATTCAATATAATTTCTAACTTTGCGACTTAAATATAGAAAACGATATGGCAGATAAATTGATTGTTAAAGAACTCGATAGAGTAGCGGTGAGATTTTCTGGCGACTCTGGAGATGGTATGCAGCTTGCCGGTAATATCTTCACTAATGTATCGGCAACGGTGGGCAACGACATCTGTACGTTCCCTGATTATCCTGCGGATATACGAGCACCGCAAGGTTCACTTACTGGTGTGTCTGGCTTTCAGGTGCACATTGGAGCAGACAAAGTACATACACCAGGTGATAAGTGTGATGTATTGGTGGCTATGAATGCAGCAGCTCTTAAGACTCAGGTGAAGTATTGTAAAGCAGATGGTCTTATAATAATTGATTCTGACTGTTTCGGTGAGAAAGATCTTGAGAAAGCTCTCTATAAGACTAATAACCCTATAGAAGAGCTCGGCATAAAGAATGAGGTTATCTCTGCTCCTATCTCAACGATGGTGAAAGATAGTTTGAAAGATTCAGGCCTTGACCAAAAGGGAATGCTTCGCTGTAAGAATATGTTTGCTCTTGGTTTGGTTTGTTGGGTCTTTAATCGTGACCTCTCTATAGCAGAGAAGATGTTGCGTGACAAATTTGCAAAGAAACCAGCTATAGCAGAGGCAAATATCAAGGTGCTTAATGATGGTTTCAACTACGGAGAGAACACACATGCTTCGGCTACTAATACATATAAGATAGAGAGCAAGGGTGCAAAGGCTAAAGGTCTATATACAGACATCAATGGTAACAAAGCTACATCATACGGTCTTATAGCAGCAGCAGAGAAAGCAGGTTTGCAACTATACCTTGGTTCATATCCTATCACACCAGCGACGGATATCTTGCATGAGTTATCAAAGCATAAGTCACTTGGAGTAAAGACAGTGCAGTGTGAGGACGAGATAGCAGGTTGTGCTTCAGCTGTAGGAGCTGCTTTTGCTGGAGCCTTGGCTGTGACATCTACATCAGGTCCTGGTGTCTGCTTGAAGAGTGAGGCTATGAATCTTGCAGTGATAGCAGAACTTCCATTGGTAGTAGTCAATGTACAGCGTGGAGGCCCATCGACAGGTCTTCCTACTAAGTCAGAGCAGACAGACCTTCTTCAGGCTCTCTATGGTCGTAACGGTGAGACACCTATGCCAGTGATAGCAGCTACATCGCCTACAAACTGTTTCGATGCAGCATATATGGCATGTAAGATAGCTGTTGAATATATGACACCGGTAGTACTTCTTACAGACGCATTCATTGCTAATGGTTCTGCAGCATGGAAATTGCCTAACCTTGAAGACTATCCAGCTATCGTTCCGCCATATGTTAAGCCAGAGATGGCAGGTAAATGGACACCATACATGCGTACAGAGAATGGCGCACGCTATTGGGCATTGCCAGGTCAAGAAGGTTTCATGCACCGTGTAGGTGGATTGGAGAAGAACGTGACAGGTGTCATCGATACTACACCAGATAACCACCATAAGATGACCCTTGAGCGTCAGGCTAAGATAGACAATATCGTAAATATCATACCAGATGTTGAGGTTCAGGGAGCTTCTGATGCAGATCTCTTGATAGTAGGCTTTGGTGGAACATACGGACACCTCTATTCAGCAATGGAAGAGATGAACGCACAGGGTAAGAAGGTAGCATTGGCACACTTCGAGTTTATCAATCCACTGCCAAAGAACACAGCCGATGTGCTTAAGAGTGCAAAGAAGATTGTTGTAGCAGAGCAGAACCTTGGTCAGTTTGCCGGTTACTTACGTATGAAGGTAGAGGGCTTAGGTCATGTCTATCAGTACAATGAGGTTAAGGGTCAGCCATTCAGCACAGAAGACCTCGTAGCAGCATTCACTAAAATATTGGAGGAAAAATAAGATGAGCGAAACAGTATATACAGCAAATTCATATAAGTCAGGACAGCCACGTTGGTGTCCGGGCTGTGGTGACCACGCCTTTTTGGCAGCTCTCCACAAGGCAATGGCGGAGTTGGGCGTTGCACCTCATGAGATATCAGTTATCTCTGGTATCGGTTGTTCGTCACGTTTGCCTTACTACATGAATACCTATGGTATGCACACTATACATGGACGTGCAGCAGCTATAGCAACAGGTGCTAAGGTGGCAAATCCAAAGCAGACGATATGGCAGGTGTCAGGTGATGGCGATGGTTTGGCTATCGGTGGTAACCACTTCATACACGCCTTACGTCGTAACATTGACCTCAATATGATACTTCTCAACAACCGTATCTATGGTCTTACTAAGGGACAGTACTCACCTACATCAGCACGTGGTTTTGTCTCTAAGTCATCTCCATACGGTACAGTGGAGGATCCATTCCGCCCAGCTGAGTTGTGCTTCGGAGCACGTGGACGTTTCTTTGCTCGTGCCGTTGCTGTTGATACTCCGGGCTGTGTTGAGGCTCTTGTAGCTGCAGCTAAGCACAAAGGAGCATCAGTGATAGAGGTGTTGCAAAACTGTGTTATCTTCAATGATGGTACACACGAAGCTGTGGCAACAAAAGAGGGACGTGCTAAAAATGCTATCTACCTCGAACATGGTAAGCCAATGATATTCGGTGCAGAACGTGAATTTGGTATCATGCAGGAGGGCTTCGGCTTGAAGGTTGTTAAGATAGGTGAGAACGGTATCACAGAGAAAGACCTTTTGGTACACGACGCACACTGTCAGGACAACACATTGCAGCTTAAACTTGCTCTCATGGAGGGACCTGACTTCCCTATAGCTCTCGGTGTCATTCGTGATGTAGAAGCTCCTACATACGAGGCAGCTGTTGAAGAGCAGATAGAGGAGATAAAGGGTAAGAAAGCATATCATAACTTCCAGGAGTTGCTTATGACAAATGAGACATGGGAAGTGAAGTAAGATAACTACCTTTTATAATATACATGGAGACTCTATTCGAAAGGATGGGGTCTCTTTTTTTGGGGTGATGTTTTGACGTTTGTTGTAAAGAAACTTTTCTGTCGTTGCACCTTGGAGACGAGTTGAAATACACTTCGATTATCTTGGTAATTGCAAAACCACCGCAAGGCTCTTCTTTTTATTAATCTGAAGCTAATGGGAAATTTTGTTTATTTTTGTGGGCATATCAAATTATTAAAATATGAACTATCTGTCAGTAGAGAATTTGACATATCACTGGGGTGAAATACGTCTGTTTAATGACTTGAACTTCGGAATAAACGAAGGGCAGAAGAGTGCCCTCATAGCACGCAATGGCGCCGGAAAGACTACTCTGCTCAATATGCTTACAGGGAAGATGCAGCCTGATTCGGGCCGAATAGTATATAACGATGCCATACGTGTTGGATATCTTGAACAGAGTCCTTATTTCAATAACAATAATACGGTGCTGCAACAAGTCTTCGATTGTGGCACAGAGGTGACAGAAGTCATACGAGACTATGAATTGGCACTTCATAGTAATGATATGGACGCTATCGTGCGTCTGACGGATAAGATGGATACTCTGAAAGCGTGGGATTACGAACAACGTGTGAAACAGATTCTCTCGCAGTTGAAAATCACAGAGTTTGACAAGAGAGTGTCGCAACTATCGGGAGGACAGCAGAAGCGTGTCGCACTGGCTGCATTGCTTATCAGCGAACCAAACTTCCTCATTCTTGATGAACCAACAAACCACTTAGACCTTGATATTATCGACTGGCTCGAGCAATATCTGTTGCGTTCGAATGTGACATTGCTCATGGTCACTCACGACCGTTATTTTCTTGACCGCGTATGTTCGGACATCTTCGAACTTGACAATCAGCAGTTGTACCATTACAACGGCAATTATTCGTACTTCCTGCAGAAACGTCAAGAACGACAAGATGCACGAGCCGCAGAAGCAGATAAAGCCCGTAATCTATTGCGCAAAGAACAAGATTGGATGAATCGTCAGCCTCAAGCGCGCGGCACAAAGGCGCAGTATAGGATAGATGCCTTTTACGACTTGAAGGACAAAGCACAGCAACGACAAGAACAGAGAACTATTGATTTGCAATTCGACTCGGGTCGTCTGGGTAAGAAAGTTGTCAATCTCTATAATATCAACAAGAGTTTTGGTGACAAGTGTCTGCTCGAAGACTTCTCCTACAAGTTTGCACCGGGCGAAAAGGTCGGTATCGTAGGTAAGAATGGTACGGGTAAAACGACTTTGCTCAACATGATAACGGGAGTATTACAACCAGACAAGGGTCGTTTGGAAGTCGGCGAGACCGTAGTCTTCGGCTATTACCGACAGGAGGGTATCGTTGTAGATGAGCAGAAGAAAGTCATAGAGGTTATAACAGACATAGCAGAGAATGTCAATTCGGGCAATGGCACGATGTCGGCAGCTGCATTCTTGCGCTACTTCTTGTTCCCCAATGAGATGCACCACGTTCAAGTGTGCAAATTGTCGGGTGGGGAGAAGAAACGTCTGTATCTTATGACAGTCCTTGTTCGCAATCCGAACTTCCTTATTCTCGACGAGCCAACTAATGATTTGGATATACTCACTCTCAATGTCTTGGAGGAGTATCTACAGTCGTTCAAAGGTACCGTATTGGTAGTCTCGCACGATAGATTCTTTGTCGATAAGGTGACGCAACACCTCTTTGTCCTCGATGGTAATGGTGGCGTCAAGGACTTCCCGGGTAACTATTCGGACTATTTGGAGTGGAGTAAAGCTCTTCAACGAGCAGAGAATTCCGAACAACGAAAGAAGGACGCCAAGGCAGATACACGTAGCAAGACAGAGCGAGCACGCAAAATGACATACGCAGAACGTAAGGAGTTTGAAAAGATAGAGACGGAATTACCTGTGCTCTCGGCGCGTAAGGACGAGATTGAGATTCAATTGTCTTCGGGAACACTTTCCGTTGATGAGTTGCAAACGTTGTCTGCTGAATATCAGACAGTGTCGGAGCAAATTGACGAGATGGAGATGCGATGGTTAGAGTTGGAGTCCATAGAGAACGGAAATTAACAAGCAAAAAAAGCAAATTCAATGAAATACAGAAAACTTGAGATAGACGAAATGGGACGTAAGACGGTGGAGGAATACAAAGCCGCAGAGAAGACGCCTATCACCGTCGTACTTGACAATGTGAGGAGCCTTAATAACATAGGGTCGATATTCCGTACATGCGACGCAGTGCTTGTGGAACGATTGATATTGACCGGCATATCGCAAACTCCGCCGTCTAATGAGATACATAAAACAGCTCTTGGTGCGGAAGATTCAGTGCCTTGGGAATATTACGAGGACACGATGACGGCTGTTGAACATCTTAGGTCTGAAGACTATGTGATATGCAGCATCGAACAAGCCGTGGGGAGTGTTATGTTGCAGGACTTTAAAGTTAAGCCGGGAGAACGCTATGCACTCATCATGGGAAATGAGGTAAAAGGCGTACAACAGCAAGTTGTCGATGCATCAGATTATTGTATAGAGATACCACAATTGGGCATAAAGCACTCTTTTAATGTCTCTGTCACAACAGGAATTGTCCTTTGGGAACTCTTTAAGCAGATACGTTTTTGAATAACATAATACAGACACAAGATGAAACCAATAGCAAAAAGTATCACAGACCTTATCGGTAACACACCGTTGTTGGAAATAGGTCGTTATGCACAAAGCCTAAACGCTCAATGTAGAGTGCTTGCCAAACTTGAATATTTCAATCCTCTTGGTTCGGTGAAGGATCGTGTAGCTTTCAATATGATAGCTGACGCCGAAAGACGAGGCATACTCCGTGAAGGCGCAACTATTATAGAGCCAACCTCGGGAAATACAGGTGTCGGACTTGCTTTTGTAGCTTCAGTCAGAGGTTATAAACTAATCCTGACCATGCCCGAGACAATGAGTATCGAACGACGTCGCCTGCTTGCCGCTCTCGGTGCAGAAATAGTCCTTACGCCCGGAACAGAAGGCATGGCGGGTTCCATCAGAGAGGCAGAACGACTGCGAGATGCCATTGATGGAGCTGTTATACTACAGCAGTTTGCCAATCCGGCAAATCCGATGGCACACGAACTTACGACAGCAGAGGAGATATGGACAGATGTGGAGGGTAAAATCGACGTCCTTGTTGCATGTGTCGGGACAGGAGGAACATTATGTGGTACTGCGCGAGGTCTGAAACGTCATAATCCCAATATCGAGATTGTCGCAGTAGAGCCATCTCGTTCTCCGCTTCTTTCCGGAGGTAAAGCCGCACCACATGGCATTCAAGGTATTGGAGCGAATTTCGTACCCCAGACGTACGACGCTTCTGTTGTGGATAAGGTTATGACAGTAGTCGATGAGGAAGCCTTCGATACCACAAGGGCGTTGGCTCGTAAAGAAGGTTTGCTTGTCGGAATATCGTCGGGTGCAGCAATGACGGCAGCTATGCGTTTGGCTTGCGATGAAGCCTATAAAGACAAAACAATCGTTGTAATGTTGCCCGATACAGGCGAACGTTATCTTTCGACGGGTGTCTATGATGGTGACTGACATATAATAGAAGGGATTTTGTCGCATGACGACAAACGAAGTTTATAAAAGACGAAAAGAACCGATGTATGACAATCCGATGTTGTGTGTCGGTTCTCTTTTCTATTCGAAAGCAAGGCGTCGTCTGTCCTGTAGGTGTAGAAAATAACGTTTTGTGCGCACCTAAATAGTGATTACGTTATTTGTGTTGAAAAAATAATCAGCTAACAATCTTTTCCTGTGTTATTTTGATATTTGTTTTATTAGCCTTGTAATCAGTGCTTTTAGAACGTTTGTTCGTGCCAATAACGCTTTTATGTTAAAGTTAACGAGTGTTAAACTTTTATTATTTTTAGTACTATGTATTGCATAGTACCGAAAATGATTTATATATTTGCATTACAAACTACTATAAAAATGAATTATGTATATAGACAACGTAAAAGCGCAGATGCGTAAGGGTATGCTTGAGTACTGCATCTTGTTGGTTCTAAGAGACAAAGATGCGTATGCATCCGACATAATGAAAAGACTAATGGAGGCACACTTGATAGTGGTGGAGGGAACTCTATATCCGCTGCTTACTCGACTTAAAAATGGTGGAATCTTGACGTATCGTTGGGAAGAATCGACGCAAGGACCACCGCGTAAATATTACACACTGACAGACGAAGGTCGACAGTTGTTGGGAGAACTTGATGCATCGTGGAACGAACTTGTAGAGACGGTAAATAAAATAAGATGACTTTAATCAATTTTTAGTTGTATAACAGATGGAAAAGACAGAGATGATAACCCTTGCGGGGTGTAGTTTTTATATCAACAAAGAAGCACTTGAAGTACTTACTGACTATATTGAGCGAGTGAAACGTCGTTTTGCCACAGCAGAAGGTGGCGATGAGATTGTTTCGGATATAGAGGTGCGTATTGCGGAGATGTTTTATGAGTCGACAAACAAAGCACAACGACCTGTCACAAGGGAAATGGTAGACAAAGCCATGCAAATCATGGGCAATCCTGATACTGGCTTTGCGGAATCTGAAGGTGAATCAAAGGAGAAGTCATATAACAAACAAAAGGTGCAACGTAAATTGTATCGTAATGTCGATTCTAAACTCTTGGGTGGTGTTTGTTCGGGATTAGCGACATATCTTGCCATAGATGTGGTGTTGGTGCGATTGCTGTTTGTTTTGACATTGGCATTGCCTATTTATATCGTGCTACTTATTGTTATTCGTCCTGCTGACACTCCGTTGAAGAGACGCGAGATGATAGGAGAACATGAAGGGATAGATAATTTTTGGGAGTCGGTAAATCGTTTTTGCGACAATGGCATAGCAAAGTACAATAGTTTTTCGCTTGGTGTGAGGGTGATGATTATAGTTGGAGTGGCTGTTCTCTTTTGGATTGCTAAGCCCATTGTTATCATAGCACTGTTGTCGACACTCTTTTTTGTTTTGCTGTTGAGAACGAAAAATCGCAAACGACGTCTGCTGTATCTTGTGCTTATCATCATCTTGCAAATGATAGACTTTAATATACATTTGAATTATACAAATCACTATGGTTTTTAATTAGTAAAAGATAAATATGAATAGGACAGTTTCAGTAAATATAGGTGGATTCAATTTTATAATGGACGAGAAAGCATACGAAAAGCTTTCTGCATATTTGAATCGTTATCGTCAGAGTTTGAACATTGACGAACGTGATGAGGTTATGAACGACATAGAGTATCGTATAGCCGAAATTTTTGGCGGAGTACATTGTCAGGGTGTAATCAGCGAGATGAAAGTCGATGAGGTTATATCTACTATCGGCGAACCGGAAATCACAACGGAGGCAAGTTCTTCGGAATTTAAATCAAGTGAGACAACAGCCGACAAGATTGTCGTTGACAAAAAGTTGTACCGCGATACCGACGATTGTGTCATAGGCGGTATATGTTCGGGAGTGGCGAGTTACTTCAACTTATCGACTATATTAGTACGTTTGCTTTTCTTGTTGGGATTCTTTATGTGGGGAACGACCTTGTTGGTGTACGTCATCATGTGGCTTGTTGTTCCGCAGGCGCATGGGGTGAGGGAGAAGTTGGCAATGAAAGGCGGTTTTGATGCACAGACGGGAGCCAGAGCTGATGGCAAGAAAGTAGGAGCAGAGACAGAGAAGAGCGACAGAGGCGGTTGTATGGGTTGTTTTCTTAGGGGAATAGTCATCATCTTTGCGGTGTTGGCGGGATTGCCGATTCTGATAGCATTGTTGGGGCTTGTCGTTGGTTTGATAGGAGCAATGGTTGGTATTTTGGGAGCAATGGTTTCAGGAAGTGCGGCTTTATCGGCGGGTAGTATTTTTATGTTGGGCGGATTTGGCGTGTCCGGTTTCTTTTTACTCTCTGTGTTGGGTTTGCTTTTCTTGCCGTTGTTGTTTGTGGTTTTGCTGTTGGTAAAGGTTCTTTTCCGTAGAAAGTGGAAAATGATGCCGGTGTTTGTCGTTATGCTTTTGTTGTGGTTAGCATCTATGGTATGTGTTATTAGTAATGTTGTTGATGTAGCGCCTAAATTTTTACATCAAGCATCGGCGCAGAAGACAGTAGATACCTTCGCATTGACATCGGACAGATTAGTGATAATGCCATTGGAAGAGCAGTATGAGTGGTATAAATCGGTATCGGAGTCGAGTGTGCATAGGTTGGACGATACGAAATTTGTTTTCAAATACGATGAAAGAAGCAAAGAGGTAGATATAGAGTTGTTGCCTAAGCTGTTCGTGAGTAACTATGAAGAAGGAGCGGAAGACGGGAAAGTGAAACTCGATATTCGAGTGTCGTCGTGTGGAGAGACCGAAGATTTGGCCAGACAAAGTTTAGATGCTATAGGATTTGATTATAAAATTGTGAATGATACGCTCTATTTGGGACGAAGAATGAAATTGGCAGAAGGAGCAGAGTGGCGAGCACAGAAGCTGACGTTTAAGTTGTCTGTGCCCAAGGGTGTAAAGGTAGAGTCGAAATACCCTGATCAATTTCAAGTTCCAATGTTTTATTACTCATACGATGTGAAAGATGAGTCAAATTTGACATTGAGCAGCAGTGTAATTGATAAGTTATATGATGTTAATTTCCACAAATATATCAGGCTTGTGGAGGACGATGTGCCGACGAGTAGTGCAGACTCGGTGCTCACGTTGAATTACAATGAAGTCTTTAATATATCGTCGAATGAAGGAAAACGGTTTGTCGATGTTATAGTTCGAACAGGCCTATACAAGGTGAAAGATATAACCTTTGTTGAAGGAGTGAATAACTATAGCTTGGAGAGAGTATCACAATAGGAAGAAAAATATTGGGAGATGACGTTCATATATCAATGATGAAGAAATAGATAGGGTGTTCTGTCTGATAAGCAGAACGGAACAATATAATGAATATGGGGGAACTAAATAAATTGAACACGAATGTAATATGTTGATATAGAGAGAGAACAATTGATAGATGATATTTTTCTGTAGAAATAGTTTGCTAATTAAAAAAAGAGCATATATATTTGTGACCATAACGGAGCAGAACAGTTAAGTGTAACGCATGGCAGAAGTGACGCAAATATTAAACTTGGACATAGACAATGGAGGTAATAAGCCAAAGTTTCGTCGGGTTGTAGATGCTGTCAACTATGCCATATCGGAGGGGAGGTTGCGAGTAGGCGACGCTTTGCCATCGGTCAATCAGATGTGTGCTGAGTATGGACTATCGCGAGATACGGTGTTCAAGGCTTTTACTATGTTGAAAGAGCAAGGCACGATAGAGAGTGTACCCAATAAGGGTTACTTTGTAGCAGACCAGATGAAGAAAGTGTTTGTCTTTCTCGATACGTTCAAGGCCTATAAGGAGGTGTTGTATGATTCCTTTGTGCGCAACTTGCCAAAGAACGTCATAGCAGATGTCAACTTCCACCACTACAATCCTCGTATCTTTAAGAAGCTTATAGAGGAGAGTATAGGCAAGTACACACGTTATATCGTTATGCCATTTGAAGCAGAGGGCAACGCAGAGGTGCTCAAACTCATACCGCAAGAGAGGTTGCTTATCATCGACTGGAACGTCTATAGCGGTGTTGGCTGTAGTGTGTTGTATCAGGACTTTGGAGGAGCCTTTCGCGAAGGGCTTAATGATGTCAAACATCTTTTGCAACGTTACAATGCTGTACATATGCTATACCCGAGTTATACCAATCACCCTAAGGAGTCTGTAGAGGTCTTTGAGCAATTCTGTAAGGACAACGCTTTAAGCTATGCCATAGAACGAGAGGCGGACGACTTTGATGTGAAGCTTGGAGTGGCGTATGTGAGTGTGAGTGACCGTATGTTGGGTAGGTTTCTCGAACAGTGCAGAGCACGTAAGTTGGAGCCGGGTCGTGATGTAGGTTTTGTCTCTTACAACGAGACGCCAATGAAGAAGTTTATATATAAAGGTATAACAGTCTTTTCGACTGACTTTGAATATATGGGACGTAGGGCAGCGCAATGGGTCATCGATGATCAACCGATGTGTGAATGTGTAGGTTCGAAGATGATAATACGTGAGTCACTATAATATAAGGTATAGATAGTAATATAAGATAACACTATAAGAAACGAAACAATATAACATTAACGCTATGTACACATTAGGAGTAGACGTAGGTAGTTCGTCAGTAAAGGCGAGTCTTGTGAATGTAGAGACAGGTAAGTGTGTTGCAACGACATTCTTTCCAAAGACAGAAGCTAAGATAATAGCTGTCAATCCAGGTTGGGCAGAGCAGGACCCAGAGAGTTGGTGGGAGAACCTTAAGCTCTCAGTCAATGCCATTATGAAGGAGAGCGGAGCAAACCCTGCAGAGGTTAAGGCTATCGGTATCTCATATCAGATGCACGGCTTGGTATGTGTAGATAAGGATAAGCAGGTGTTGCGTCCTTCTATCATTTGGTGTGACTCACGTGCTGTGCCTTATGGAGAGAAAGCATTCGCTGCTCTCGGACAGGATAAGTGCTTAGGACATTTGCTCAACTCACCAGGTAACTTTACGGCATCTAAACTCGCTTGGGTCAAAGAGAACGAACCTGCTATATACGAGCGTATCTACAAGATAATGCTTCCGGGTGACTACATTGCGATGAAGATGACAGACGAGATATGTACTACAGTATCGGGTCTTTCGGAGGGTATGATGTGGGACTTCAAGGAGCAGAAAGTGGCTTCTTTCCTATTGGAATACTATGGTATAGATGAGTCATTTATTCCAGAGATTAAACCTACATTCTCGGAGCAGGGTAGACTTACCACAAAGGCTGCTGCAGAGCTTGGTCTTAAGGAGGGAACACCTGTGACATACCGTGGTGGAGACCAGCCAAACAACGCTCTTTCGCTCAATGTCTTCAATCCGGGTGAGATAGCTTCTACAGCAGGTACTTCAGGTGTAGTATATGGTGTCAACGGTTCAGTCAACTATGACCCACAGAGCCGTGTTAACTCATTTGCTCATGTCAATCATACCAACGAGCAGACACGTCTCGGTGTCCTTCTATGTGTCAATGGTACAGGTATTCTCAACTCATGGGTGAAGCGCAACATCGCACCAGAGGGTATATCATACAACGAGATGAACGCTCTTGCTGCACAAGCACCAATAGGTAGTGCAGGTCTTTCGGTGTTGCCATTTGGCAACGGTGCTGAACGTATGCTTGGCAATAGAGAGATAAACTGCTCTATACGTGGTTTGAACTTCAATACTCACAGCAAACAGCATATCGTTCGTGCAGCTCAGGAAGGTATAGTATTCTCGTTTAAGTATGGTATAGACATCATGAAGAGCATGGGCATGGAGGTTAGTAAGATACATGCGGGACATGCTAACATGTTCCTCAGCTCTATCTTCCGTGACACGTTGGCAGGCATAACAGGAGCAGTCATCGAACTCTATGACACAGATGGCAGTGTTGGCGCAGCTAAGGGTGCAGGCATGGGTGCTGGTATATATAAGGACAACAACGAAGCCTTTGCAACACTTGAGAAGCTTGATGTCATCGAACCTAACACGCAGAAGCAGTCAGAATATGAAGAGGCGTATGCGTTGTGGAAATACAGATTAGAGAAGTCAATGTCGAAATAAACATCGGCAGCGACATAAGAGATAAACGAAACATTTAACACAAAACAAAAGAAAACAATGGCAAAAGAGTATTTCGCCGGTATTGGCAAGATCAAATTTGAGGGTAAAGAGAGCAAGAACCCTATGGCGTTCCGTTACTACGACGCAGAGAAAGTAGTTGCAGGTAAGAAGATGAAGGATTGGCTTCGTTTCTCTATGGCATGGTGGCACACACTATGTGCAGAGGGTGCAGACCAGTTCGGTGGTGGTACTAAGAAGTTCCCATGGAACGAGGGTGCTAACGCAGTAGAGATAGCTAAGGCTAAGATGGACGCAGGCTTTGAGTTCATGCAGAAGATGGGTATTGAGTACTACTGTTTCCATGACGTTGACTTGGTATCTGAGGGTGCTAACGTAGAGGAGTACGAGGCTAACTTGAAGGCTATCGTAGCATACGCAAAGCAGAAGCAAGCAGAGACAGGCATTAAGCTTCTTTGGGGTACAGCTAACGTATTCGGCAATGGTCGCTATATGAATGGTGCTGCTACAAACCCTGACTTTGATGTTGTTGCACGTGCAGCAGTTCAGATTAAGAACGCTATCGACGCTACTATCGAGCTTGGCGGTGAGAACTATGTATTCTGGGGTGGTCGTGAGGGTTACATGAGCCTTCTCAACACAGACCAGAAGAGAGAGAAGGAGCACCTTGCTCAGATGTTGACACTCGCTCGTGACTATGCACGTTCAAAGGGTTTCAAGGGTACATTCCTCATTGAGCCAAAACCAATGGAGCCATCTAAGCACCAGTACGATGTTGACACAGAGACAGTAATCGGTTTCCTTAAGGCACATGGCTTGGAGAAAGACTTCAAGGTGAACATTGAGGTTAACCACGCTACACTTGCTGGTCATACATTTGAGCATGAGCTTGCAGTAGCTGTAGACAACAACATGCTTGGTTCTATCGATGCTAACCGTGGTGACTACCAGAATGGTTGGGATACAGACCAGTTCCCTATCGACAACTACGAGCTTACTCAGGCTATGATGCAGATCATCCGTGGTGGTGGTCTTGGTACGGGTGGTACAAACTTCGATGCTAAGACACGTCGTAACTCAACTGATCTTGAGGACATCTTCATCGCTCATATCGCAGGTATGGACGCTATGGCACGTGCTCTTGAGAGTGCAGCTGCACTTCTTGAGGAGAGCCCATATAAGAAGATGTTGGCAGAGCGTTACGCTTCATTCGACTCAGGTAAGGGTAAGGAGTTTGAAGAGGGCAAGCTTACACTTGAAGATGTTTACGCTTATGGCAAGCAGGTTGACGAGCCAAAGCAGACATCAGGCAAGCAGGAGCTTTACGAAGCTATTTTGAATATGTATTGCTAATAAATAGTTTGTGTCTGATAGTTGGAAGTCGAGAAGATACTCGGCTTTCGACTATCTTTTTTTGATAGGCCATAGTAAGAAAGTGAAGCCGATGTATGTGTGACAATAAAGACATTGTATATTAAGTAAAGTGGAGAGCCATAGTGGCACCACTATAAATATAAAGTAGACTATTATGACAAACGAAAATCAAGGTAGCAAGATGTATCTCTTCGGCATTGTGCTTGTTGCGGTGCTGGGAGGGTTGCTTTTTGGCTACGACACAGCTGTTATCTCTGGAGCTGAGAAAGGTTTGCAGGCCTTCTTCATGGGAGCTCCTGACTTTGTCTATACGGACTTTTGGCATGGTATAACGTCATCATCAGCGCTCTTAGGATGTATCCTCGGTTCGGCGTTGTCAGGACTTTTTGCATCACGCTTGGGACGTAAGAAGTCGCTCTTTGTAGCGGGTATCTTTTTCTTTCTCTCGGCGTTGGGTTCGTATTTTCCGGAGTTTCTTTTCTTTGAATATGGCAAGCCGTCATATTCGCTGCTTATAGCATTCAACCTCTATCGTGTTCTTGGTGGTATAGGTGTAGGTTTGGCTTCGGCTATTTGTCCTATGTATATAGCAGAGGTGGCACCATCTAACATGCGTGGTACGCTTGTCTCATGGAACCAGTTTGCTATTATCTTTGGTCAGTTGGTGGTATACTTTGTGAACCTTGTCATCTTAGGGGATCACATTGTACCTATCATAGAGCAGGCAGCCAATGGTCTGAATCAGATACTCAATGGTGCAGAAGCGCAGTGGAGCATAGAGACGGGTTGGCGTCTTATGTTTGTGAGTGAAGCAGTGCCAGCAGGTTTGTTTACCTTGCTTGTCCTCTTTGTACCGGAGACACCACGTTACCTTGCTATGATAGGCAAGGACGAGAAGGCGCTTGGTGTCCTTAGTCGTATCAATGGAGCCCTCAAGGCGCAGACAATACTTAGTGAGATAAAAGCAACATCTCAGGAGAAGACAGAGCGACTCTTTACATACGGTTGGTTGGTGATATTTATAGGTATCATGTTGTCTGTTTTCCAGCAGGCAGTGGGTATCAATGCGGTGTTGTACTATGCGCCACGTATCTTTGAGTCGATGGGTATGGAGAACCCAATGGTACAAACAGTATTGATGGGTGTTGTCAATATACTCTTCACGTTGTTGGCTATATTCACAGTAGAGAAGTTGGGACGTAAGCCACTACTTATATGGGGTTCGTTGGGTATGGCGTTAGGAGCCTTTGGCGTTGCGCTATGCAATGTCGTTGATGGTTTGCCAGCCATACTATGTGTAATAAGCATTATGGTATATTCAGCGAGCTTTATGTTCTCATGGGGACCTATCTGTTGGGTACTCATAGCGGAGATATTCCCAAATACCATACGTGGTGCAGCAGTAGCTATAGCCGTTGCGTTTCAGTGGATATTCAATTTCATTGTATCAAGTACGTTTGTACCTATGTATAATATGCAACTTGGTAGCATGGGTGATAAGTTTGGTCATATGTTTGCATATGCGCTCTATGGTATCATCTGTGTGGTAGCTGCATGGTTTGTTTGGAAACTCGTTCCAGAGACAAAAGGCAAGACATTGGAAGATATGACGGAGCTATGGAAGAATAGGAGGAAGAAGTAAAACACGAGATATATTACGGAAGCGTCTGTATGTTGGGTAACCAATATGCAGACGTCTTTTTTTTGTGTAGTTAGAGACCTATGTAAGAAGAAACAAATATATCGTAAGGGAGACAAAATGGCATGTATGTATAGTGAATAATGGGTGATAAATGGACGTTTTGTCCTCTGTTTGTCGTATTAAAGTGATAATAAATGTTTAATTATTATGTCTGATATTACCACTAATATGTCCGTTAATACTTGATATATAAAATAACTTGTAAATAATAGTCATTTTTTTTTGTTGAAAGCTATAAATATAATTAATTTGTAAACTTAATCTTATAGCATTCGTAGTGGGTGCGAAGATATAAAAGAAACGAAATAAGTTAACATTAATATACTAAAGATATGAAAGAGTTAAGACAAATAGCAAGTGTAATGTTGAGTATGTGCTTGTCTTGTTTTGTGGGTTTTGCTCAGACAGAGGGTAGTGATGACACAGTTGTAGACGACGAGGTAGTAGCGAAAGACGTTGAGGTTGTTGTCAACAATGGGTATCCAGTTACACCGAAGCCGGCATTTACATTTGTATATACAGGAGCGAGTGCATTGGATGCAGAAGGTAATGCGCTTACAAAGAATTGGTTGCGAAATAATGTTTCGATCACGGTAGGAGGGACAGCGATAGACTTTGTTGTTGGTCCGTTGACCAATGGAGCAGACACTAAAATAGACACATTGTCATTCATCACTATGGACAATTACTATTTGCCATCGAAAGCGAAAGTAGAAGTCACGATGCCGGGTTTGTCATTCGGTGAGGGTTACAATGATATAGAGTCAAAGACATATACATTTTATGTAGAGGATTATATCATTATTGGTGATGCGACAGACAAGCCTGATTTTAATGAGATTACGTCGGTAGTCATAAAGAGCGGTATCACATACGAGGTAGCAAAGGAAGATGAGATGTCGTGTAAGACATTGGTATTGGAAGGCGGAGCGACGTTGAAGAACAAAGGTGAGGTTTCAGTTAAGGATACAGCCTTTTATCATTGTATAGAGAACTCATATTTTGATCAAGCTGGTTTGATAAACTTTGGTGAGTATAGCGCAACATCTTCGGTGTTTGTGAAATTTTCATCGAATATAGTTAAGCGTGAGGATAAGCGAAACCAATTTGTTGTTGGTAATATGATAGAGAGTAAGATGAAGTTGAAAGACTTAACTATTTATCCTTTTACGTATTATGCTTCTGTTCAGGTTAAACCAGAGGGTGGATCTAAAGACTTAGTTTCATGGGTTAATGGGCAAAAAGATGAATATTTGTCTACTGAGTATGAATATATGAATCTTTATATTCGGTTAGCAAGTTATTATGAAGATGGTTTTTTTAGATTTAAGGGAAATGTTAGGGATGCTGAAACAGTTAGTATGTCTAATCTTGTAGAAAAGGAGGTTGGTTTAAGAATGCCTAATCCATATCCGGCAATGTTGGATCTAAATAAGATGGTAAGTGACCACTTGAATACTTCAGGTATGGGTGCAAAGCAGTTTTTGAAGTTTGCTCAGATGCCGTATGTTAATAAGGCATTCTATTATAATACACACATAGGAATAACTACCTATGATGGAGAAATGTGGAAAGGTTATTTGATGCCTGTAGGTACTGGAGCAATTAATCATGTATATAAAGAGCATACATACAATATCACGAAAGAACATTTGACTGATATGCAGACAGCAGAATCTTTGTATAAGGACCAAGAGATAGAGTATCCGTATGTGAGATTTTATTGTGATTACGTAGATAAAGATAAAGCTCATGGTAAAGGTTATAGAGCAGTATTTGCTGTATATTTTGTAGATGAAGATACATATCAGGAGGTTCTTGATACTAGGAGTGATAAATGGAAAAAATCTGACATATATGAATCTCGAGATTTGATCTTAGATGCTTCAGAAGATTATATGTTGTATCCTTATTTTGGTATATTCAGACAGCAGGGTAAAGATGCATATAAGACGTTTATTACAATTGGAGCAGAGAAGATGCCAGATGTAGGTAGTAGCACCATAGTGAATATAGGTGTGGCAAGAGAACTTGCTGCTAATACTGCAGAGAATGACGAGGATTATAAAGTAAAGATAGGTATCTTAGATCATAACTTAGATAAATCTAATATCAGATTTAAGTGTGATGAGTTAGGATTGTCGTTTGACAATCCACACGTGACATGGTCAGGTAAAGGAGAAACAAAGGAGATAGTTGATGGTGTAGAGACGACAATACTATACCATTCTCATAATTCTGATCGTAAGTTGTTTGAATTTGACTTCTATGCAGAAGAGAATCCATCTGAGATACCAGATATAGATGAAGAAGATATTACTGCAGTAGATGAGGTTGATGTGGCATGTACTCTCAGTGTTGAAAACAGCAAAGTGGTAGTAAATGGAGTTAACGAAGGTGCTATTGTAACGTTAACATCGTTGTCAGGTGTGACTTTAGATAAAAAAGATGTAAAAAATGGTGTTGTTTCCTTTGAAATTAGCAATAAAGGTATTTACTTTGTAGCTGTGGAGCAAGGTAATGCTACGAAAGTGTTTAAACTATTGATCAAATGAACGATTTGCGTATAAAATATACTAAGCCTTCTTTTACAGAGCTTTCTCAGATTGATACAGACTTGATATTAATTACGATGAGTGGGGGAAATTCTAGTACTGTTCCTGATCCTTTCAGTAATAAGGGTGCGTCATCAGATTCGGATGATAACTCAGGTAATGGAGAAGGATTTGAGTACAATCCGTTTCGGTAGAGTAGTATATTATATAGTATAACGAGATAAAGGGAGCTGTTGTGGGCTAAGGCTCGCAACAGTTTTTTTGTAGGTGTGTTTTTAGAACTTATTGAACTTAATATATATATATTAGTTGGTTGTAAGTGACTGACTAATGTGATTTGTAGTATGTTTTATATATTGTCGAGGTTTTTAGCATGTACGGCAAGTCCTGTGCTGTATATCGTTGCACTGCTCGTTGTTGCGGTGTGGGTGAGACGTGCTTTCGTTAAGCGTCTTTGTTTTTGGAGTGCTGTGTTCTTACTTCTTATCTTTACTAATACTTATCTCTATAATATAGCTGAAAAAGCTTGGGTGAGTGATTATATCTTCGAAGTAGATACTACGAAGCGTTATGATTATGCTATTCTGCCTGGTGGTTTTACTGCTATGGATAAAGAGCGCGAGAGAGTAGAGTATGGCGAAGCAGGTGATAGAATGGTCGATTGTGCTGTACTATATAATATAGGTATAGTAGATAAGATAATCATCAGTGGTGATGGTGTGACATGTGAGACGGGCAAGCCTGAACGTTTTATGCGACATGTAGGTGAAGCCTATGGTATAGATAGTACAGATGTCATCATTGAACGTGAAGCTAAGAACACCATGGAGAACTTCACAAAGACTATTTCCCTCATGGGTGATAGCTTGGAAGGGAAGAGAATCCTCGTCATCAATTCGGGAGTTTACATGCGTCGTACTGTACTATGTTGTGATATGGTAGGTCTGGAGTGTGACTACTATACGGTAGACTTTGTATCTCAATATCCGATTACTTGGGAGACATTCGTTCCAAACTTCAATATATTAGACAAATGGATGAGGCTGATACATGAGTGGATAGGCTGTGTAGCGTACAGTGTGAACTATTGAGATAGTTACTATTGTCCTCTTAATATATAGCGATTATCCACTAATGGTTATCGATATTTAAGTTATATTTGCAAACGTAAACAAGAAATATAATAAGTAACACAAAACAATAAAATAGAAAACATGAACGCATTTGACAATTATGAAATTTGGTGGGTGACAGGTGCACAGTTGCTCTACGGTGGAGATGCTGTCGTTGCTGTTGACGGACATTCAAAGGAGATGGTTGATGGACTCAACGCTTCAGGTAATATCCCTGTGAAAGTTGTTTACAAGGGTACAGCCAATTCGAGCAAGGAAGTTGAGGCTGTTATGAAGGCAGCAAACAACGATGAGAAGTGTATCGGTATCATCACATGGATGCACACGTTCTCACCAGCTAAGATGTGGATCAAGGGTCTTCAGAACCTCAAGAAGCCTATGCTTCATTTCCATACACAATATAATGCAGAGATACCATGGGACACAATGGACATGGACTTCATGAACCTCAATCAGTCAGCACATGGTGACCGTGAGTTCGGACATATCTGCACACGTATGCGTGTACGTCGTAAAGTTGTTGTAGGACACTGGAGCGATGCTGAAGCACAGCGTAAGATAGCCGTTTGGGCACGTGTAGCAGCAGCTTGGGCTGACTCTCAGGATATGCTTATCATACGTATCGGTGATCAGATGAACAACGTAGCTGTAACAGACGGTGATAAGGTAGAAGCAGAACAGCGTTTGGCTTACCATGTTGACTATTGTCCGATGAGTGAAGTGATGACATACTTCAATGATGTTAAGGACGCAGATGTTGACGCCCTCGTTGAGGTATATAAGAACGAATACACTATAGCAGCAGCAGACTTAGACACTGCATCTGTCAATTATAAGAAGATATGGAACTCAGCAAAGGCAGAGCTCACACTTCGTGCACTCTTGAAAGCTAAGGGCGCAAAAGGTTTCACTACTAACTTTGACGACCTCGGTGATGTCAATGTAGAGGAGACAGGCAAGGGCTTTGACCAGATACCTGGTTTGGCATCACAGCGTCTCATGGCTGAGGGTTATGGCTTTGGTGCTGAGGGTGACTGGAAGTCAGCAGCTCTCTATCGTACGCTTTGGTTTATGTCACAGGGAATGCCAACAGGCTGTTCGTTCCTTGAGGACTACACGCTTAACTTCGATGGTGAGAAGAGTTCTATTCTTCAGGCACATATGTTGGAGATATGTCCACTCATTGCAGCAGGCAAGCCAACACTTGAAGTACATCACCTTGGTATAGGCGTACGTAAGACACCTACAGCACGTCTTGTCTTCACATCTAAGACAGGAGCTGGTTGCACAGCAACAGTTGTTGACCTTGGCAATCGTTTCCGTCTCATCGTAAACGATGTAGAATGTATTGAGCCTAAGCCACTTCCTAAGTTGGGTGTAGCATCAGCATTGTGGATACCACAGCCTAACTTTGAGGTAGGAGCAGGCGCATGGATACTTGCAGGTGGTACGCACCACTCATGTTTCTCATACGACATCACAGCAGAGTATTGGGAAGATTATGCAGAGATAGCAGGTATCGAGATGGTACATATTAATAAGGAGACAACAATGCCTGAGTTCAAGAAGGAACTTCGCATGAATGAAGTTTACTATATGCTCAACAAGGCACTTCTCTAATAAAGAAATAATAGAAGTTTAACACAGAGACATACCATTGGGGTGTGTCTCTTTATAAGTAAAAAATCTACAATATGTCAGGATTTGAAACCATTGACTTTGTCATCTTTGGCATTTATATCATTGTTCTTGTGGGCTTAGGTTTGTTTTTAAGTCGAGACAAGGACGGTAAGGAGAAGAGTGCCAATGACTACTTCTTAGCCGGTAATACCCTTACATGGTGGGCAGTAGGAGCGTCGCTTATTGCGGCGAATATATCAGCGGAGCAGTTTATAGGTATGTCAGGAACGGGCTTTGCTGATGGTATAGCTATTGCAGCATACGAAGTTATGGCTGCTGTTACGTTGATTGTCATAGGTAAGTTCCTCTTGCCGGTGATGATAGACCGTAAGATATTTACTATACCACAGTTTTTGCACGAACGTTACAACGATGGTGTTGGTCTTGCGTTCTCTATCTTGTGGTTGTTCCTCTATGTCTTTGTTAACCTTACATCAGTAGCATGGCTTGGTGCTCTTGCTATAGAGCAGATACTTGGAGTGCAGGGTTTGATGGTAAGCTGTTTTGGCTTTGAGATATCAGTTCAGATGCTTATTATCATCGGTTTGTTCGTTGTAGCGGGTATATACTCTATCTATGGAGGTTTGGCTTCTGTAGCATGGACCGACGTTATGCAGGTTACCTTCCTTGTAGGTGGTGGTCTTGTAACAGCATTTGTTGCACTTGATCAGATGGGTGAAGTGATGGGCTTTGATGCCTTTGGTGCATTGGGGCAGATATACACAGACCTCACAACAGGCAACTACTCAACAGACACACACTTCCACCTTATCATTCAGGAGTCTCACAATCCATCAGCGTACGCCAATGTCCCAGGTCTTGTGGCTATCATCGGTGGTGTTTGGTTGACTAACCTTGGTTATTGGGGTTTCAATCAGTATATCATACAGAAAGGATTGGCAGCAAAGAGCATTGACGAGGCTAAGAAAGGTCTTATCTTTGCTGGTTTCTTGAAGATACTTATTCCGTTTATAGTAGTTATCCCAGGTATCTGTGCATACTACATCATGGAGAATGCTGACACATTCCAGGAACTTAATTTGCAGGGTGAGATAACACGTTCGGACGACGCTTATCCATGGCTTATACGTAACTTCACACCAGTAGGTATTAAGGGTTTGTCATTTGCAGCACTTGTAGCAGCTATCATCTCGTCACTTGCTTCGATGTTCAACTCAACATCTACACTCTTCACTATGGATATCTATCGTAAGTATATCAATAAGGGAGCTTCGGATAAGAAGTTGGTGAATGTTGGACGTATCACAGCATTGTTGGCACTTATCGTAGCAGCAGTAGCAGTTAAGCCTCTTCTTGGAGGTCTTGACCAAGCATTCCAGTACATACAGGAGTATTCAGGATTTATCTATCCAGGTATCATCGTAGTATTTGGTCTCGGTTTGTTGTGGAAGAGAGCATCATCAAGAGCAGCTATTTGGACATCTATACTCACTATACCAATGGGTGTGTTGATGAAGCTAACATTGCCAGATGTAGCCTTCCAGTTGCGTGCAGGTTATGTCTTCATGATTTTGTTTGTATTCTTCGTTCTCATCTCTTATTTGGATAAGAATGTTGTTAAGTGCGAACGTCCTGAAGAACGAGATCAGAAGCAGATGCTTAAGTGGGCTAAGATACTCGGTGGTGCAGGTATTGCGATGATAGTAGCAGCAGCTATTGTAGTTATTGGTGGTTCGGTATGTCCGGATAATCAGGTATTCTTCTATTTGAATGACATAGGTTTCCAGGCATTCTTCTTCTTTGGTGTGTTGGTTGGTTGTTCTGCAGTATGGCTCTATTCAGGAGCTAAGGACAACGTACAGGATCCAAAGGCGTTGCCTATCAACCTCAATTTGTTTGCTACAACACGTGGTTATACATACGGTACAATAGGTATCATTGTAATCACAGCACTTCTTTACGCAATACTTTGGTAATAACATAATAGAATGGGGGTGTATATTACATATGCCTCCATTTTAATTTAGTAGATAAAAACATGTTGGAAGAACTAAAAGAAAAAGTATTCCGTGCGAACTTAGACTTAGTAAAGCATGGACTTGTAATATTCACATGGGGTAATGTGTCGGCTATTGACCGTGAGAAAGGTCTTGTAGTCATTAAGCCGAGTGGTGTTGACTATGATACAATGAAGGCATCGGACATGGTCGTTGTTGACCTTGACGGCAATGTCGTAGATGGTAATCTCAAACCATCATCTGACACACCTACGCACCTCGTCCTTTATAAAGCATTTCCAGAGATAGGAGGTGTCGTTCATACACACTCTACATACGCAACAGCATGGGCACAAGCAGGTAAGGATATACCTAACATAGGCACAACACATGCCGATTACTTCCATCAAGCTATACCATGTACAGCAGATATGACAGAGGCAGAAGTCAAGGGTCAGTACGAACTTGAGACAGGCAATGTCATCGTTAAACGTTTTGAGGGTATGAACCCAGTACATACTCCAGGTGTATTGGTTAAGAACCATGGACCATTCTCTTGGGGTAAAGATGCACACGATGCAGTGCATAACGCTGTTGTGATGGAGCAAGTAGCTAAGATGGCAAGCATAGCATATCAGGCTAATCCAAACCTCACAATGAACGAGCTCCTTATCGAAAAGCACTTCAACCGCAAACATGGTCCTGGTGCATACTACGGACAGAACTAATATCAAATAATCGATTATAAATGTAGTTATGAAATACGTAATTGGACTTGATTATGGTAGTGACTCGGCACGTGCACTCGTTGTGAATGCTATCACGGGCGAGATACTTGCTACCTCTGTGAAATATTATCCACGTTGGAAAAAAGGTTTGTATTGCGAACCTAAAATCAATCAGTGGCGTCAGCATCCTAAGGATTATCTCGAAGTGTTGGAAGCAACAGTTACAGAAGCACTCTCTAAGTGTGCACCGGATGTTGCACCTAACGTTGTAGGTATAGCCTTTGATACAACAGGTTCGACACCTGCCTTTACAGATGAGACCGGCACACCACTTGCTATGCTTCCTGAATTTGCAGAAAACCCAAATGCAATGTTTGTACTTTGGAAAGATCATACTGCTATCAAAGAAGCACAGGAGATAAATGAGAAGTGCAAAGCCAACGATGTTGACTATACACAATATGAAGGTGGTATCTATTCAGCAGAGTGGTTTTGGGCAAAAGCAATGCATGTCTTGCGTGAGGACGAAGCAGTAGCAGCTAAGGCGTACTCTATAGTAGAGTATTGCGAGTGGTTGCCAGCTGTTCTTACAGGAGTACAGCACTCTAAGGACATAGTACGTAGCCGTTGTGCAGAAGGTCATAAAGCTATGTGGCATGAGAAGTGGGGCGGTCTTCCACCAGAGGAGTTCCTTGTAAAACTTGACCCTAAATTAGCTGGTTTCCGTGCGCGTCTCTTTGAGAAGACAGAGACAGCAGACAAGCCAGTGGGTAAGCTTTGTCCAGAGTGGGCTGCTAAGTTGGGCTTAAGTACAGATGTCGTTGTTGCTGGTGGTGCTTATGACTGTCATATGGGAGCAGTAGGCGCAGGTGTGACACCTCATACTCTTGTGCGTGTGATTGGTACATCGACATGCGATGTCATGGTTGCTTCGTATGAAGAAGTTGGTGATAAACTTATCAAGGGTATATGTGGTCAAGTTGATGGATCGGTGATACCTGGTATGGTAGGTCTTGAAGCTGGACAGTCAAGCTTTGGTGATGTCTTTGCTATGTTCCGCAGAGTATTGGAATTCCCATTGCGTAATATCCTTCCAACATCATCACTTGCTCAGAAACTCACAACAGAGGAGATGGAAGCCCTTATAGAAGAGACATCAGATAAAATTATCGTTGAGCTTACTAAGGAAGCAGAGAAGATATCTATCGAAGATAGCACTATGTACGCTACAGACTGGATAAACGGACGTCGTACTCCAGATGCTAACCAGCTCTTAAAGGGAACGATAGCAGGCTTTACACTTGGAACAACAGCACCACAGATATATCGAGCACTTGTTGAAGCAACAGCATTTGGTACAAAAGCCATTGCAGATCGTTTCATCAGCGAAGGCTGTCCTATAGAGCAGGTTATCGGTATCGGTGGTATAGCCTTGAAGTCTCCATTTGTAATGCAGACAATGTGTGATGTGCTCAACTTGCCTATCAAGGTTTGTAACACAGACCAAGCATGTGCACTTGGAGCTGCAATGTTTGCTGCAACAGCAGCAGGTGTCTATGCTAAGGTAGAAGACGCTATTGCTGCTATGAACTCAGGTTTTGCTAAGACATATATGCCTAACGCAGAGAACTCTAAGAAATATGCAGCTCTCTATGAGAAATACTCTAAGCTTGGCGCATTTACTGAGAAAGAACTCTTTTTAAATCATTAATAACGATAGTGTAAGCGGAGGTACAACGATAGTATCTCCGCTTTAACCAAAGACCTTTTAAGATTATGAATCTCAAATCAACAGCATTAATTGCTTTGGCTGCATCGGCTATGATGGCATGTCAGCCTAAACAGCAAGTGGCAGAAACACCATCTTATGGTATCTGTCCTGATAAGTTTGGTAAAGTAGAAGTTGACGGTAAGCAAGTGCAACTTTATACATTGGTCAACAAGAATGGGCTCAAGGCTCAATTTACTAACTTGGGAGCAAAACTTGTCACTATGTATGCTCCTGATAAGAACGGTAACTTCGCAGATGTTGTACTCGGTTATGCTACAGCAGCTGAATACGCAGCATGTGACAATGAAGCAGGTAAGGGTGAACCATTTTTCGGTGCAACTATAGGTCGCTATGGCAACCGTATAGCAGGTGGTAAATTTACACTCGAAGGTCAGGAATACCAACTCTGCATCAACGAGAACGGCATTACATCATTGCACGGTGGTTTTAAGGGTTTCTTTGGCGTAGTATGGGACGCTAATCAGGTATCAGACAACAAGATTGAGTTTACATATGTATCACAAGATGGTGAGATGGGTTATCCTGGAACACTTACTACAAAACTCACTTACGAACTCTGTGATTGCAATGGTTTGAAGTTGACTTATTCGGCTACAACAGATAAGCCAACTATTGTAAATCTCACACACCACTCATTCTTTAACCTTGCAGGTGATAGTGCAGCAACTATCAATGACCATGTGTTGACTATACCAGCAGAGAGTATCACCCCTGTTGATGAGAACCTTATCCCAACAGGTGAGTTTATGCCTGTTGCAGGTACAGCGTTTGACTTCAACACACCACGTCTCATAGGCGATAGCTTGGCATCAGAACACCCACAGATGAAACTTGGTAATGGTTACGACCACAACTGGGTACTTTCATCTGAGCCAGACTCATGTGGATTGCGTCTTGCAGCTAAACTCGTTCATCCTGCTTCTGGTCGTGTGATGACAGTACTTACAACAGAACCAGGTGTTCAGTTCTATGGCGGTAACTTCCTCAATGGTACACAGCAGGGTAAATGTGGTAAGACATACCCATTCCGCTCGGCACTTTGCCTTGAGACACAGCATTTTCCTGACTCTCCAAATCATGAGAACTTCCCATCAACAGTTCTCCTGCCAGGTCAGGAATACAAACATATTTGCGTGTATAAGTTTGACGTAGAGAAATAAAAGAGACCGAGTTTGTTTTTTTTTGATAGATGATGAAGGAGGGTAGTCCCCGTAAAGGACTCTCTCCTTCATTATGTTTTGTAGGGGGTGTCGTGCGCACCGCGTGCGCACGAGCTGCGCAGCAAATGCGCACGAAATGCGCACGTGGTGCGCACAAAGTATGAAATGTTTTGTAGTAAAGAGAGGTTGAGAAGAAAGATGATAACTATAAAACAGATATAAGGGAGTGTAATAGTAGTTTTGCTTTAATAGTGTATAAATATAAAACAACTGTATTTGCTATTATCATTTTTTTAATGGATTATTGCTGTCCGCTAAACTTTCAAAAGCCAGACAAAACACGTTGAACAAATACAAAGATAACCCAAAATAAAAGTTTTAATATTTACATCGGTTTTCTTAGATTTGATATATTATCAGTTTTAGACTATTATAAGAATAGGGCAACTATACTTAAGCAAAATATAATACAAGATAGTTTGGTTGTATTTGAGTCAGTATCACTTTATCTGTTCAAAAGGTAGAATCTTGGGAAATATAGTTTTTTTTGTTACATTTGTGTTGTATAGGTTATATCATTATTGGATGATAGAATGCAAAACAAACTTCGTAAGAATGGTGGTTGTCGGTTTTATTGATGGTTGAGTATATGTCTTTGGATAACAAGAGAGAAAGCAAAAATAATTCTTACTAAATATAGTATAGTGTTAATATGGTGGAAAAAGAGAATAAGATAGAATTGAAATCGGTGAGTGATCTTCTTGGAATGAAGTTCTTTATACCGAGTTACCAGCGAGGGTATAGATGGACGGAACAACAGGTTAAGGACTTGCTGGATGATGTTAACGAATTTAGGCCCGAAACAGTAAAAGACACCAACGAGAAAACGTGGTACTGTTTGCAACCGTTGGTTGTAAAGAAAATGGATGATGAACGCAAGTCCGAATGCCAACTAGACGAAAAAGATTGGTATGAAGTGATTGATGGGCAGCAGAGATTGACTACAATTTTCATAATACTAAATCTGCTGGAGCCTGAAAGTGCATTATCTCTAAAATACCAAACGCGTCCTGGTAGCGAAACTTTTTTGCAAAATATTAAAAATGATGGCCAAAATGCTGAAAACATTGATTATCATTTTATGATTGGAGCAAAGAATACTGTGAAAGAATGGACTGGGGACAAATTAAATCTTGCAAAAAAACTCAAAGAGAATTGCAAAGTAATATGGTATGAAACCCAAGATAATGCATACGATGTTTTCAAACGCCTTAACTCAGGCAAAATTTCGTTGAGTAATGCCGAATTGGTGAAAGCCCTTTTACTGAAAGATGACAATTTCTACGGATTGAATTCTGATGCTCTGCGTCTCAAACAACTGGAAATGGCAGGAGAATGGGACAGAATGGAGCAAACACTTCACGACAATTCGTTTTGGTACTTTATAAATCCCGAACCAGAAGATGCGAGATTCAACTGCACACGAATTGAATTCCTTTTGGAAATGATTCTACGTTGCGAAAAGAAAGATGAAAAAGAATACAAATACGTCATAGAAAAGGAGTTAAAACAAAATGATTACTTCATTTTCTCAACTTATTCTGAACATATTGTCAAAGAAAGTTGGGAAAAGCAATGGCGTAATATTCAAAGATTCTTCCGAATAATGAAATCGTGGTACGATAACCGACAATTATACCATTATGTGGGTTATTTGATGAATTTGAAAGGTGAAAACAAAATGACAATGCTTCGGGAATTATTATGCGAAGCAGATAAGCCAAAAGATGAATTTTTATCTTCTTTGATAAAGCGTTGTCAGCAGTCTTTAGGAATTAGCAAAACAAGGTCGGAGGTGAATTTTGCTGAATGGGAATATGGACAAAAAAACAATGAAATTCACAATGTCTTATTGTTGTTTAATCTTGCAACCACTCAAAACCAAATAAGCGAAGTGTCTCGTTATCCGTTTGACAAGCACTTTGAAGCTGCAAAAAAGAAATGGTCATTGGAACATATTCACGCTCAAAATGAGAAAAAAGCGAATTGGGATGAATCTCAATTCAACACTATAAAAGGGTATCTAAAGAAAATATCTGTTGACGGGATCGAAGACCTAAATATTTTTTTAGAAGGCAAGAATGCCAGTGAAAATATTGACGACAACACATACATAGCTATTATGGGAGCGTTTATGGGGAAGAATGTTCAGTCACATACAAATGACGATGGAAGTAAAACTTTCACTTCTGATTTTGAAAAAGATGACCACTTGACAAATATGGCACTTTTACAGGGCGACAAAAATGCTTCATTCAACAACAACTTGTATCCCGAAAAAAGAGTAAAATTAGCAAAATACGAGAATGTCGAGGAAGAATCGTTGTTTGTACCGATATGCACAAGAAACGTATTTTTTAAACACTATTCGCCTAATTCAACCAATCCCCTGCTATGGGATGAGCAGGCAGGAAAAGAATACGTCACTGCGATGACAAAAGTTGTGGCTGCGTACTTGCAACTTGAACCAATTCTGCAAAATGAAAACGAAGAATTCAAATATGGTATTAAACTGAAAGGAGAACAAAAATGAACGATATATATTCATTCTATCAACTGATTAGCAAATATCAGATAGAAATCCCAATCATACAAAGAGATTATGCTCAAGGGCGCAATAATTCCAAAGCTGCGGATGTAAGGAAATCTCTTGTTGGTAATATGATAAAGGCAGTAAAAGAAGACAAATCTTTGTTTTTTGACTTTGTTTACGGGCGAGTGGACAACAATAAGTTTATTCCATTTGATGGACAGCAACGTCTGACAACACTCTTTCTTTTTCATAAATATGTTTTTGAAAAATTTCAGTCTGATTCAGGTTGCAATCATAAGGACAATTGCTCTTGCAGAGACATACTCGGTAGATTTTCTTATGCCACACGGCAGTCTTCACGGGAATTTTGTGAGAAATTGGTGCAAGAGAAAATTATATCAGGCAATTCATTAACGGACAATATAAAAAATCAATCGTGGTTCTATCCTGACTGGGAAAAAGACCCAACTGTAATGGGTATGCTTACAATGCTTGATGAAATTCATTGCCAAATGAGAAACGAAATTGATTTCAAAACATTTGCCGAGAAACTAACAAGTGATTGCAACTGCCCGATTACGTTCCATTTTGTTGATATGGGCGAGCATAAAATGTCTGATGAGACATACGTGAAGATGAATGCTCGTGGAAAAACATTAACTCCTTTTGAGAACTTCAAGGCAAGTTTGGAACAGTATCTTGAGGAGAAGAACGAACAAGAATTGCTAAGCAGATTGAAAGGTAAGTATGATGAATCGAAACAAAAATATACAGGCATTGATGGTTCGTGGTTGGATTTGTTTTGGGAGATTGCCAATAAAGAAAAACAAGAAAATGAAGGAAAAGAGTTGCCAGATTCATTGATGATGAGTTTCTTCAATCGCTACTTTATGAATGTCTGGCGGTGCTGGTATGCAAATAAATCCAAATCAGAAAAGAAGGGCAAATATGATGCATTCAACACGAGAATTCAAAAAGAAATGCCCCTCTATCCAACAAAAGACGATTTTGTTTCATTCGAAATCTATTCTTATGTAATGGATAATTGTGGCGTTGAAGATTGTCTATATCCAATATTCAATATTTGGGACGCATTATGCAAGAAAGATAACAGCATACTAAATGATTGCCAAGCAGTTTGGAATCGTAAAGATGAAGGACACAAATGGAATCTATATCAGGGAGATAAGAACAAGGATAATAGAGAAACCTATCCGTCACGGGTGGCTTTTTATGCTTTAATGAGATATTTTACAAATAGTACAGATATAACAAGTTTGACACAATGGATGCGTGCTGTGTGGAATATCATTGAAAATTCAACAATAGACAGCTCTGATACATATCAAGCGGCATTAAGGCTGATAGAAAAACTCTCAGCAAAAAGCCATACAATCTACAATGCTTTGGCAAATGAGTTTGAATCCTTTGAATTAGGAAATCAATATCACGCCCAAGAGCAAGTAGCAGAGGAAATCGCTAAAGCCAAGCAAATCCTTAACGGAGAACAACGCTCGGATGGAAAAACTTGGGAAGAAATAATTATCGAAGCCGAAAACTACGCATTCTTCAAAGGTGCAATCAGGTTCTTGTTCTCCAAAGAAGATATTGGAGATGATTTGGAGCATTTTGACACAAAATGGATAAATGCACAAGAGTATTTTGACAAAAATGGTGTAAAAGACGGAAAAGAAAAATTCAAATCCAATGCCTTATTAATGAAATCACTATTGGCAAATTGTGATAATTTTTGGGGAAAGATTTGGTGGCATTTTGAATTTTCAAATAATGCTATTCAGTGGAAACGCATACTGACATCAGGCAATTGGAGAAATGCTGTTGATACGATAATGAGCAAGGAAGTTACAACTGAAACTACAAAGGATTATGTAAATAATACAAAGGACGTTTTCATAAAAAACATAGTAGATGATGGATTGATGGATTACGTTTGCGATAAAATGTCAGGAGCGTGGCTCCGTAGTACATATCACGGTTACCACGCAATCTGGATAAGTGGATATCCAGCAAGTCAAGTGGTTTTAAACCCAATTTTGTCAAAGTTACAATTTGCGGGTGAAATCAGTTATAGAAATACCGAGGAACGTGATAGTACAATTCCTAATTGCAGGTACTATAAGAGCTTTGACAAAAATGTGGATTTTAAGTACAAATTCAACGATAAGTATTACTATTTCAATTGGTGGGGCAACCCTAATGAAACAGAATTAGATGTTTATTTGACCGAGGATAATTGGAATGATTATAAAAAGCGCACCAATCCAACAACTGAAAAAAATACAGATGAAGATACGTACTATTGTTTTCGAGTAACAAAAGAAATGGAAGAAGAAGTGTCAAGATTCACACGTGCTTTGGTTGAATTAATACAAGACTCTGAAACAAAACATAATACAGTTAAGTAACCATCTGAAATAATGCTTATGCCTCATATCCTCCTGTCATTGTAGATGAAGATGGTAATTTCTACGGTTATTTGACAGTGAATAGATATAAAACCAATAGAGCTAATTTTGATTTAGCCGAAATGATATGTAAGTTCTGGGAGACTATAATAGAAGATGTCTCTGAAGCTTATGATACTCTATTCCAGTAGAAGAAAATTAAAAAAGACATTCCTTACGAATGTCTTTTTTTATTATAGTCGTCGTGTTACTCTCTCTATCATCTGTGGTTTCCATGTAGCGAAATCACCATCTATAATGTGTTTGCGTGCTTCTCCGACAAGCCATAAATAGAAAGCTATATTATGTTGCGAAGCGATAAGCGGACCTAACATCTCATCTGCAACAAACAGATGACGTACATAAGCCTTTGTGTATCGGTGGTCAACAAACGAAGTGCCGTAAGGGTCGAGTTCGCTGAAATCCTTTTCCCACTTTTTGTTACGCAGATTGATGATACCTTCAGAAGTGAATATCATGCCGTTGCGACCATTGCGAGTAGGCATTACGCAGTCGAACATATCAACGCCCAATGCTATGTTCTCCAATATGTTGGCAGGTGTACCAACGCCCATCAGATAGCGTGGTTTGTCTTTTGGTAAGATGCCGTTAACAAGTTCAACCATCTCATACATCACCTCTGTAGGCTCTCCGACAGCCAAACCACCAATAGCGTTACCCTCACGTCCTAATGACGCAACAAACTCTGCAGAGCGTGTTCTAAGGTCTCTGTATGCAGCTCCTTGTACAATAGGAAAAAAGGTTTGACTATGACCATAAAGAGGTTCGGTGCTGTCAAAACGAGCTAATCCTCGTTTAAGCCATTTGTGAGTTAAATCCAATGACTTAGCTGCATATTTGTAATCCGAATCTCCAGGAGGACATTCATCGAAAGCCATCATTATATCCGAACCAATGATACGCTGTATATCTACAACATTTTCAGGTGTAAACAGATGTTTTGACCCATCTATATGACTTCTGAATGTTGCGCCTTCTTCTGTCAACTTACGGTTCTGACTTAAAGAAAATACCTGAAAACCACCGCTGTCAGTAAGTATCGGACGTTCCCAGCCATTGAACTTATGTAGTCCGCCAGCTGCTTTAAGAACGTCCATTCCCGGACGAAGGTAGAGATGATATGTGTTGCCCAATATTATCTGTGCCTTAACGTCATCTTCAACTTCTTTGAAATGCAAGCCCTTGACAGAACCTACCGTTCCTACGGGCATGAATATAGGAGTGAGAATCTCTCCGTGGTCTGTCGTTATCTTTCCAGCACGAGCAGATGTCGCTGTGTCTGTATGTTGTAGTTCAAATCTCATTAGTCCAAATAATAGTATTTCTTCTCTGTATTGTCTATAGATGTATCTCTAACAACTTTTGTTATGCTGTTTATCTTCTTTATCTTCTCTATTAGGCCATTGAGGACTGTTGTCTCAGGCACAAAGAGAAATATCTTTCCACTGAATATGCCGTCGTGACTATTGAAGTTTAGACTTCTGATGTCCAAATCATGTTCCATAGAGATAGTCTTAGATATATCGCTTATAACGCCTTTTCTATCAAATCCATCAATAAGCAAACAGCAGAGACTTGTCTTTGTCTTTGTCGATGTCCATGTTGCACTTACTATTTTATCTCCATGACTTGCCATAAGATCCATAGCTATAGGACATGAGCGAGAGTGTATCACAAGCTGGTCCTTCTTTTCGTCTACAAAACCTATTATATCATCACCGGGTATAGGTGCACAACATGTCGCAACAGTGTATTTCCTCGAAAAATAGTCATCAGATATATCTACCTGTTTGTTTTTCGGTATCGAATGAAGCAGCTTTGGGTCTGTATTGACTACCTCTGACTCTTGGGGTGTCTTACGTTGAAACATGATATTCCATATAGTACCAGTGCGCTCAGAGAAGGTCATCTTCAATATCTTATCCAAACCATTGAGGTTGATGTCGCCTATACCAATAGCAAAAAAGACCTCGTCGTTGCTGTTCAAATTGTAGTGTGAGCGTAGCTTATTCATTATTCGGCTTGTGATAGAGAGCTTCATCTTCTTAAGCTCTTCAGTCAACATCTTTTCTCCTGCTTCGATGTTAGGCCTACGACTCTTACGTAATGCAGAACGTATTCTGTCTTTTGCTTTTGCTGTCACAACAATATCGAGCCATTCACGTTTCACTTGTTGTTTAGGTGAAACGATAATCTCTACTTGATCGCCATTCTTTAGTTCGAATGTTATACCTTTAAGGCGAGAGTTGATTTTCGCACCTATACATCTATTGCCTAAATCTGTATGCATAGCATATGCAAAGTCAAGAGCGGTAGCACCTGTTGGCATGATACGTGTCTCACCGTCTATGGTGAAGATTGTCATCTCTGAGACATCAAGGTTGCGCTTAAACATATCCAACATCTCATGAGAACGTAAATCATGAGATTCCAAGAGTTGTCTGATGCCGTTTATCCAGTTGTCATATTCGTTGGACTTACCATCTTCTTTATATTTCCAATGGGCTGCAAATCCTCTTTCGGCTATTTCGTCCATGCGCTCAGAACGTATCTGTACTTCTACCCATTTGCCACTTGGACTCATGATAGTAGTATGTAGTGCCTCATAACCATTTTGCTTAGGCGCACTTATCCAGTCACGTAGACGGTCTGTGTTGGACTTAAATTGGCTCGTCACAGAAGTATACACGTCCCAACATTGGCTCTTTTCCATCTCCTCGTTTGTTGGGGTAAATATTATGCGCATGGCAAGTATGTCATATATCTCTTCAAATGACACCTTTTTATTTACCATCTTTTTCCATATGGAATAGATACTTTTTGTTCGTGACTTGATAGTGTATTTGTATCCTTTAGCATCAAGTTCTCTCTTTATTGGTTCGGCAACGCTATTGATGATATTCTGATAATTTGCCTCATTCTCATCTAATCGAGATTTTATCGAATTGTACTCTTGTGGGTACTCATGTTTCATAGCCAAGTCTTCGAGTTCTGTTTTTATCTCAAAGAGTCCCAGACGATGAGCTATTGGGGCAAAGATTGTTAAAGTCTCAGCAGCTATCTTATAACGTTTGTTTTCCTGCATGAAGTCAAGTGTGCGTGAGTTGTGCAGACGGTCTGCTATCTTGATGAGTATCACGCGCATATCTTCGACCATAGAAAGAAGTAGCTTTCGGAAATTCTCTATCTGTAGTGAAGTGTTAAGTCCAACGACATTATTGAGTTTCGTCAGTCCATTTACAATATTAGCTACCGTAGGACCAAACTCAGCGCTTATCGTTTCAAGTGATATGTTGGTATCTTCTACCACATCATGGAGCAAACACGCTATAGCGCTTGTTGCACCAAGTCCTATTTCCTCAACGGCTATCTTTGCTACGGATACAGGGTGAAATATATATAGTTCGCCAGATTTACGACGCATGCCACGGTGAGCACTCGCTGCAAATTCAAAGGCTTTACGTATACTTATTACGTCTTCCGTTGTCTTATGGCAATTCTCGTTGTCTTCTATTATTTTATATATTATTTGGCGAGCTATCTCTTCTTCCTCTTCTTCTTGCTTTAAGAATGTTGTTTCAGGTGTCTGATTCATGTCTGTAAATTTGTTTGCTTGTTTTCTATCGTACCAATGTCACGCTTCCCTTACGTGTAAACTTGACGCCTTTGTCAAATCCCTCCGCTTCGGCTACATACATATATACGCCCTCTGCACAGTCTGAGTTTCCATTTTTACCATCCCAACCTTTGGTAATATCTCTTGATTCATATACCTTTCTTCCCCATCTGTTGTATATCGAAATGGTATAACTCTTGATGGATTTGTATGATGGTCTAAATTCATCGTTTACTTCGTCTCCGTTGGGTGTAAATGTATTAGGAAAGTCTATTTCAGATTCTGTTATTGTTACCTCCAAAGTAGAGTCAACACTACTGCATCCACTGTTTTCGTTTGTTACAATCAGTGCTATTCTATATTTGCCAGATGTTTGAAATGTATAGACTGGATTCTCTTCAAAGAGTCTCGCTATATTTCCCATTTGCCATTCACAGACAGTGTAGTCTCCAAGTGAGGTATTGGTGAATTCTATTTCTGATGGAGAAGATATAGCGTCACCTTTGGTTACTTCGTGGGGTATATCGTGTTCTCTGATTTTGTGCTGAAATATAGCTTTTACGCCCCATGATGATACGCTATCTCTCTTTGTTCGTTCGCGTTCAGCTTGATTGCTGACCATTACGCGTATCTCTCCATCTGACATAGGTGATTCAAGGACAATGTCTTCTACGTTGGTAGTGAGGGCTAATGTGTCTCCTATGTACCAATTGTAAATGAAACGTTGTCTTATCTCATGAGTGTTAGTGCCGTTGTCTATATGTATGCTTTCACCGAAAGCCTTAGCTCTTGCGTAAAGTCCGCTACAAGTGATAGAGTCAATCTCCATTGCTACGGAGTCAATCTTCGGCGAATAGCACCACGCCGTATATGTCTTTGTCTTTTCGTCTGTCACTATCTCTGCTTTGTAGCAACCTTCGCTTGTAAGGCCTATGCTTGACTTGTCGATGTTCTCCTCTTTGGGCTTGATAATCTCTTGTGTCCCATCAGTGTTGTATTTGTACCATGTGATAGACGAACTGCCAATGGCATGTGCTACCAATTCTGCTTCGCCCAACTGTTTAAACATATATACAGAGTCACCATCTATCTGCATTCTGTCTGTTGCGTTAGGTGAATATATCTGAGCCTCAATACTTCCCACCATCAACAAGGCTAATGATAATAATGTTATTTTTATCTTCATTGTGTTCTATGATTCCTTGTATGTCTTTTTACGCCATAAAGATAGTAGTTTTATACGACTATTGCAGTTCTTTTTAGGTTTAAATTGTCCTAAAAACATGGAGTATTTTCCTTGATTATATCTTTCTGTTGTTTATAGCAAAAAAACATCGGTAAACTCAAGGAGTCTACCGATGCTAAACAAAACAATATGAAAAAACTATTTCTTTTTGAATAGCGAAATAATCCAAAGCAATATTATAGCACCTAATACAGCGGATACTATACCACCGAACGTGTAACCGAGAAGACCTTCGAAGAAACCGCCAAATAGAAAGCCACCTACAAAACTACCGGCAATACCTACGAGGAAGTTTACAAGCCAACCGAATCCACCACCTCTGAATATCTTACCAGCTAACCATCCGCAGAGAATACCGATTAAAACCACAATTATGATACCTGCTAACATATGCGTTTAGTTTAATTGTTAATACTTTGTTCTTTTCTTTCTTTAACGAAGTAGATTATTAAAAGTTACAACGAATGGTTAAAAAGTATTTCTTTTATCTCTTTTCGTTGTTTCTTTTTCTTCCTATGGTCGATTATAATTGGGATTTGCTTTGTTTTTAGTCTTTTCAAATAATGAGGTAATTGAGATTGAAGTGTAATGGTTGGTCTTTATGTTCTTTTTTTGAATAGCTTTTTTTTGGTGTTCTTTCTCTATTGATTCGGGTTTGTTACCCGTTTGCTCCGTTGTAGATATAGTG
>CALAUL010000105.1 GCA_937892255.1 uncultured Bacteroidales bacterium
ATTGACCATCTCATTAATGTACACTGGCGTGTCGCAATAAACCTGGTCGCAAATTACCGACAGACACTTGTTAAATGCCGCTTTCGAAGAGATGTCAATAACTTCACCTCTATACACCCAAACAACATCCGTGTTGTAGTTAAACAAGGCATTTAGCATGCTTGTATTCAACAGCTCTTGCTCGTGTGCAATCAGAGCCTTAATTTCCTTTTGTGCTACATTATCCTTGCTGTCGATATCATTTTGTACATATGCCAACTTGTCTAACTGCCATACATGATCAATAATCTGCTCTGCCTTCTTGAAGTAGGCGTACAAAATAGCTTCTTCAACATTTGCGGTCTGTTGTAAGATATCTTCAAGTGAAATATCCTCGTTAAAGATGAGGTTGATAAAGCCATCTATCTCATCTTGTGGTTGCTGCATGATAGGCTGTTCCGAAATCTTATATTCGAAATATCTTGGAGTACCTTTTCGGAAATATGAGGCATTTGCAAACTCAATAGGAAGATTGAAGTTTGTGAGCAATTTCTCGATAACATCTTTTGATCGAGGAACAATGCCAGCGGCCTTCAATAACTCACCTTCGATATTTACATCAGTACCCTCAAACAAAATGTATTGCGACTTATATGTTGCGTATCGAATAATCTTATGCTGAGTCAAAAGGTCAATAATCTCACCTGGAGTGTTAATACCCAATGCGGTTCTGGCATATACAGAAAGAGCTTTCTTGTCCAATTGAACACCAGCCTTACCAAAAAGATTGATCATTCCGATAGTCTTAACCAATGCTATCGCACTAGTTGCAATATCGCCTTCGAATAATCCCTCAACACGCTCCAAACTAACACGAATACTAGTCCAAGCAGTCGAGTCTGCATTGATTTCAGATAAATACGAATAGAAATTATAGATATCGTAATCGTACACATCTGCCAAACTATATGTAGTATTTTTACCCTCAACAAAAGTTTGAAGAGAACCCTGTCCCGTTGCTTCAAGGAATGAAAAGAGAGTTCGCTCATTTTGTCCATATCGCTGAATTGATAAGGTCAAAGCTTGAGCTGCGAATAAATCCATCGGATATAGACTTAATGCAGTCTCATATGAAATAGATGTACTTGCAAACTTGCTCGAAATAGCGAGTTCATATATCTTGTCAAAATTGTTATTGACAACCTTACGAGGTGTTCTTTCTATGCGCTTAGACGCCAAGTATAGCAACTGCTCAACCGGCTCATTAAACACAATCTCCTTAAAACGACCTTTTACTTTGGTCCATTCGTTGCGCTGGCTTTCGGTCAATGAGCGAGCGTACGAATTAAAGTTCTGGTGCAGGGTTGTGAGTAAAATGGCATCACGATTTGCATCATTGATAAACTCGGTAAACTTCTGAAAAAGATACAACTCTCGCTCTGGGTTATTCTTCGCAGCATATTCCAACAATTTGCCGAACTCATCAATAACAAGGAAGATAAACTCACCTCGTTTCTCTGCATCCTTGAAAAACTTCTTTAGGTTTTCGAAAAGATTATCTGATGCTGCAGTCGGGAAAAGATTATCGGAGAGAATCTTCTGCAATGAAGCATAATCTCCTACGATATTTACAAACTTTATCTTTGCAACGCCATTAAATTGACCTTTATTCTTAACGAGGATGCCGCTTCCTTTCTCAAGGCTATCCTGAAGGGCCAAAATAAAGTTCGACTTACCAGTACCATACGAACCGATAATGTTGAATGAGTGTACACCCGCATTAAACGAGTCCACAATATTTCCTACAACACCTTTTGCATTTTGCGTTACAATATAGCTTTTCGGGTTGAAGGCAGTTTGGGCAATATTTATTGATGGAGTGTATTTCATATTAGTTCTCCTCGTAATATCTATCAAGTACCTCAATTGGATTTAATGTTGCTCTAAACTGCAACTCCTTAATTCCAGCCACATCCGAGAAGACGATCTCTGATGGATACAGGTCGCACAAGTGGTTAATAATATTTAGTAAATCATTGTTGGTTAAGCTGAAAATCAACGCCAACTCGGCAATGTCCTCAAACGAAATACTGTGTCGTCCTTCAAATTTAACCAACAAAGCATATAAGAATATCAAACTTGGTACATCACTACGGGTATCATAGTTAAATCTATATGTATCCTTGTCTGTTTCACACACTAAATTAAGTGGTACAAACAATGAATTGCAATCCTCAACATTGACATTGCTACCATTCTTAACACAATAGTTATGGAGCATTACTCCGATATCGCGTTTTACGGTATTGTCGTTATACAAGTTCTTGTAGCCCGTCTCTTCAAAGCAAACGTGTTTAATGTAGTTTTGCAACTTACTTTTTTCTATAATATTACGTTGACGATGATAATCCACAAATGTAGTTCTGTAGATAGTCGCATAGTCGGTATGTATCAACAAAAAGTGCAACAGCCACAATGTGCCAGTATCTTCTATATAAGGATCTTTGCCATTTTCGTCATCAAGCAAGTGCCCTGCTATATCCACAAGACCTGTATCTTTCAATAGGCCAGTAGCCTTCAACCAAAACTTGATTGATGCCACCATATTTTTACCGACGCCAAGATGCACAACGCATCATCATCGTTGAAGTTTCTTTCTGAATTAACAAAGTCATAACCACGTTTAAGCCAGTGAGACTTACACGCAAACGACTCGTGTCCTGAAAATATAGGTCTAGCCATATATTTAGTTTATATTCTTTTCGTTTATCAATTCTTTAATATCAACCTTTAATAAGTTTGCAATATTTACAAGCATATCAAGTGGTGGTTGGGTGGTATTTGAACACCATTTTGAAACAGTAGACGGATCTTTCCCTAATTGTTCTGCGAGCCATTTACCTGTTTTTCTTTGTTCTACAAGAACAACTTTTAACCGATTAACATTCTTCATCGTAATCCAATTACATTGATTTTACGCAAAGTTATTGAAAAATCCTCAACTGGAGAAATTTTCAATGAACAAAAAGCATGATAGGACTTATGATTCTTTATATTTTGCCTTACAAATTGTAAGTCGGATAGGCTCTGACTGCTTGTAAGATGGCAATAAGTAGAGGTTTGGTTGGTATAGAGGGCATTTGTCCGAAGCAATTAGAAAAATTCTAATACCCTCGGACAAATGCTCTGTAGATGTCTCTGATTCGGCAGTCACTTGTCAATCTTAGTACACAAAGAAACCCATTTGTCCGATACTATCCGAAAAATTTGGATACCTTCGGACAAATGGGGTTCTCATTCTAAGGGGACTCAATCGCTACACATCAACATCTTTCAACGGTGCTCCATAGTTGCAATGGCGTCCCATAAAGCCACGTTTGATGCAGGGGAGGTTGAGCGTTTGGTAATACTTGTAGTTGTCATCCTCGGTGTAGAGGTGTTTATACCCGTAGTGGGGCATATACTCCTTGAAGAATCGTACAAGGTCTTTGAGAAGTTCAAAGCGGTGCTCTCGCAGTTCATCGCGGAACTCGCAATGGGCAATGATGATACTCCAGTCGGGGTAGTTATCCACGCCCTTGCTGTACTCCCAGAAGCGGATATAGATATCCAAACTTCCCTTGTGAATACTGATGCAGATGCCATTCTCGTTCCACATATTACTGTACGCATTTCTGTAACCATATCTCTTGCAGAGGTAGAGATTTATTTTCCGATGCAGAACTTTCCAAATATATTATTCAGCACATCTTGTGATGATACTTCGCCGGTTATTGAGCCGAGTTCGTCAAGAACCTCGTGGATATCCATAGCAACGAACTCGCCTGATAGCTGTGTCTCAAGTCCTTCCTTCACTCGTTGCAATGCCGACAAGCTATTCGACAACGCCTCATAATGACGCATGTTTGTCACTATCGTCTCGTCTGTCTCAACGTCTTTAAGGTCTATAGTGTGCAAAAGAGCTTCTTGCAATGTCTTAATGTCATCTCTGTTATGCGCAGATATGTGTAGAGTGTCACTTGCGTTGTCTGTCGCAAGTCCTTCCGATACAGAGACTATGTCGCTCTTGTTATACGCTATGATGAGCTTCTGACTGTCGAAGTTCACTCTTGTAACGACATCTGTTATTACCTCCTGTCGTTCGTTTTCTTCGCTCGACGAGTCTAACATCAGCACAACGATTTCTGCCTCTTGTATCTTCGAATAAGTGCGGTCTATGCCGATGTTTTCTATCGTGTCGTCAGTCTTTCGTATTCCGGCGGTGTCAATAAATCGGAACGTGATGCCCTCTATATCTATCGTATCTTCTATTGTGTCGCGTGTCGTGCCGTGTATGTCACTCACTATGGCTCTTTCTTCTCCGAGTAGGGCATTGAGAAGGGTACTTTTTCCAGCATTTGTCGGACCTACTATAGCCACCGGCACACCATTTTTTATGGCATTTCCTACGGCAAACGATTTTGCCAAGCGTGTCACAACTTGTTCTATCTTGTCAAGATGCTCTTTCAGCTGGGTCCTGTCTGCAAATTCTACATCTTCTTCGGGGAAGTCGAGTTCCAATTCCAATAGCGAAGTGAATTCCAAAAGACGGGTGCGAAGTTCTTTAAGTTGGTCAGAGAATCCTCCCTTCATCTGTCTAAGAGCGACCTTACGTGCTATGTCGCTTTGCGAGGCTATCAAATCGGCTACGGCTTCGGCTTGACTTAGGTCCATCTTTCCATTGGCAAAAGCTCGTTGTGTAAACTCTCCCGGTTTTGCCATACGTGCCCCATGCGCTATGAGAAGTTGCATTATAAGACGTTGTATAACAACAGAACCATGACATGTGATTTCTGCTATATCTTCTCCCGTAAACGAATATGGAGCTTTAAATACAGCAACAACGACTTCATCTATTTCTTCCTGACCATCCGTAATAGTCCCGTAATGAAACGTTCCTCCACGCTGTGCGGACAACTTTTTGCCTTCTTTCGACGGGCGAAATATTGACTCTGTGATGTGTAGAGCTTCAGGTCCGGCAACTCTTATCGTCGCAATGGCTCCCATGCCTGGGGCTGTTGATACAGCGCATATTGTAGTATCGGTGATGAGCATTTTCTTTGATTTCTGTTTTCGTTTGCAAAGCTACGAAAAAAGGGCAGAAGTAACAATTTCAACCTCTGCCCCAGTTTCTATTATAACTGTCTTGCTATTATCTCTGCTATATCTTCAACGGGGATTTGCGTGCGTTGGGCTATTGTCTTTTTGCATAGCGGACAGGCTGTTACTATCTTGTCGGAAGAACAGCTTGTCAGATAGTTTGCCGTGTCTTGAGCCAATGTCAGACGGTCGTTGTTTGACAATCCTATGGCGGCCAATGCTCCTCCGCAACAACGTGTCGTCGTTCCGGAGTCTGAGGGTTGTATCAACGAACCACATTTGCTGAGAAGCTCGACGGGTTCTTGGCTTGTTTGTGCCACGCGAGCGAGTTCGCAAGGGTCGTGGTATGTCAATGTTGTCTCTGACTTGTTTATCTTGATACGCTGCTCTTTGGCAAGCATATAGAGGAAGTCGCTATGGTGCATGATTGGCAGTGAACCAATTTTGCCTTTTATCATGTTGTAGCATATCGGACATGTCGTGACAACGGCGTCGGGCGATAGTTGACGTATGGCGGCTATGAGTTCGTCGAGTTTCATCTGTGCTCCGTCGTTGTCACCATTGAGATGTCGCGGACGACCGCAGCAGAGGTCTTGTTCTTCGTCTACCCATGTGTACTGAATTCTTGCTGTGTCGAGTATCTTTGACATGGCTATTTTGGTGCGGGGTGTCATCTTTCCCATACAGCCGGAGAAGAGTGCGACATTCTGTATTGTAGGTGCCTTATTTGAGGAAGTTTTTGGCTTACCCCATTCGATGTTGTTGAGCGAACCTTTTATTTCTTGTCGGAGGTTCTGACTATGAACGCGTACCGGACATATCTGTTGACATCTGCCACATTGCAAACATTTGTAGGTGTCATCTTCGGTGGATTTGTTGTCTCGCAGTCGTTCGATGAAGTACACCGGTTGTATGGTGGCGACGTTGTTGCGTGCCAGAGGACAGTTGCTAAGGCACATTCCGCAAGCCGAACAGGCGAGTGTCTCTAATCTGTTGATGGCCTTCACGTCACGTATCTTCCAGTGTCGAGCCAGTATGAGGAATGCCTCTGTCGGAATGTGCATGTATCGTGAGAACGGTATGCTACAAAAGAATATTCCAAGGGCCAAAGAGTATGCCCACCAGAATGTCATATATATGGTGTCTGACACTGCGCTGTTGTCTGGCAGAAATGTGCTTATCAGTTCTCCTATTGACCTGGTCAGAAATCCTCCTCCTCCGTAAATGGCGGCTGTTGTGCTTTCGGCCATCAGTCGAAGCGGGAAGATGAGCCATAACGATGTCATGGCTATGCGGTTAAATCGTGAGTGACGCGGACGGAGGGCGAATCCGACAGTGCGATGAAAGAGTCGTTTGAGAATGGCTATAAGTTGTCCAGAGAGAATGAAGGCGAGCCATAAGTCCATGAGCTGAGTGATGATGCCAGATGCTGTGAATTCGTGATAACCCGGAGCGAAGAACTTGAAGAAGATATGTTGCCAAATAGGCAAAGAACTTCCCCCGGTATAGAGGTAACTCTCTATCCAGCCTGTGACAATGAGCATAAACCACCCGAGGGCAAAACATGTGTGCATGTAACCAAGACGTATGTTTTCTTTCCATATGCGTCGGTGAAGCAGCACTTCGCAAAATATTTCATAAAGAGCTTGCAGCGTGTGGTAAGTCAGTATGTTGCGAAGTATATGTCGTTTGTCGCTCAGAGGCAATGAAAACGCTATCTGCAAGATGCGAATGAGTACGTAGCCAATGACAAAGAAGAATCCGATACAAAATGGCAATGCGAATATGTGAAAATACTGCATAATAGACTATTTTTGACGTATTAGTTCGAAGAAAATCCGGCGTGTGTTGAGTCCTTTTGGACATACTAAAGAACAGCGGTTGCACATCTGACACTCTTGTATTTCGGAGGTGATATCTATGCCTCGGTTAAGTTCTATGATGGTGCGTCGTATGCTCAGTTTTGTTCCTTTGTGGTTTATCGGGCAGGCTGCCGTACATGCACCGCAAGAGAGACATGCCTTAAATTCGGGCGATATGGCTGTTATCGACGTCCATTTCTTTTTGTCGGAGGAGTAGATGTTGACCGAGTTTTTCTTCATCGGTGCAAAGCCGAATTTGTTATTCTGCATTGTCATGATTTAGATTTTTGAGGTATGTATCCACTTCTAAAGCTGTTGCTTTTGCATCAGCAAGGGTCTCCGTTATAGTTTTAGGTCCTTTGCATGTGCCGGCAACGAACACTCCTTCATGCTCTGTCGTGTTGGGGTTGATGGGTGAGGCAGGAGCTAAGAATCCGTTGATGTTCTTCGTTAGCGGTATGCCATTGATGGTGATAGGCGTCGTGGGTTGCATGCCAACCATCAGAACGACGCCGTGCACTCTGTCTACTATAGGAGTGCCGAGTAGAGTGTCTTCGCTTTTTAGTTTCAAGCGACTTTGATTGCCAAGAGAAATCTCTGATATGCGTCCTCTGACAAACTGTACGTTGCAGTCAATCTGTGCCGAGTGATAAAGTTCTTCATATAGAGTGTCGAACATGCGAAGGTCCATGTAATAGTTTGTCACTTGACAAGTGGGGTAGTGCTCTTTGAGTTCTTTGGCTGCTTTGATGCCGGCCATGCAACATACTTTTGAGCAGTGTGTTACGCCACATTTGAGGTCGCGCGAACCGACGCAGTGTACAATGGCAAATCTCGGTGTGTCGGTGTCTGACGTGTCAAAGGGAAGTCTTCCTTCGCACCATGCTTTTTCAAGCTCGACAGATGTTATCACTCGAGGGTATACGCCATAGCCCAGCTCCTCTTTTATCGAGGCGTCGAACGGTGTGAAGCCGGTAGCTATTATCACTGCTCGGGCATCGAAGTTCTGTTCTCCGCCGTAGAAACTTACTCTGAACGTGTTGCCGTAGTGTTCTATGTTGCTTACGCGTGTTCTTGGTATAAGCTGTATGTTGCCTCTCTGACGTAGTTCGTTGACAATCTCATGTCCTGTGTGTTCAAAGGGGTAGCAGTTGTTCCATTGAGCTACGTGTCCGCCTACTTGGTTGGCACTGTCCATCAGTGTTATGGAATATCCTTTTTGAGCCAATTGTCGGGCACATTCAAGTCCGGCAATGCCTCCGCCTATGATTAAAACGTCTTTCATCTTACAACGAGGTTTTCTGGTTGTTCGGGCTTTCCTATATATGCACCGTTGTTTCCTAAGTATTTCTTTGAAGTGTTATAGGGTATGCCTATTTTGTCCATCAGACTTTCTACTTGTACTTGATGTGTCTGCAGGCCTATGTCCCAAGGGTCATATCCCAGAAGGAGAGCCGCAAGTTCTTCGTACGAGAGCACCGGTATTCCTTTGCCGAATTTGTCGTATGTGCGACCTTCCATCTCTGCTATGGTATATTGCCATCTGTCGAGAAACATGTTACAGCCCGGACAATTGGTTATGATGAGGTCTGCATTGTGTGGCTTCAGGCTCTCAAATTTTATCTTCGAGTGTGTTATGGAATAGCCTCTGTTCTCTTGCAGCAGATAGTGTCGAAATCCGAATCCGCAGCAGTGACGTCTCTCAGTGTAGTCAATCCATCGTCCGCCCCATGGCTCTGCAAGGCCGGAGAGCACTTGCGGAAATTCAGCACCACCAACGCCCTTAGTAGGGAATATTTTTGCATAGTGACAACCTACGTGGTCTGCCATGTTAAGAGGTTTGCCCGTTTCACTATTGATGAGTTTGTATTTCATCTGTTCGGCAAGTTCTTCTCGGTATTTGTAGATGATATCTGATGTGTGTATGACGGATTTTGGTATCTCAAAAGTTCGTCCTGTAGCTTTGAAAAGCATTTCTCGTGTCTCTTCAAGTTTTTCTGGAAAGTGATGCCAAATGTCAAGTACTTCGTTGTATAAGCCAAATGAGGTAACACATGAGACCAATAGATGTTCATAGCCCAATTCTGTCATCAATGAGAATTGTCGTGCTATGATGGTCATAGAAGTCTCTATCGGAACGATATCGGAATGGTAAGCTATACCACTGCAACATGTGTGTCGCTGGTCTTCGTATATTTTTAGTCCTATTTTTTCTGTAAGTATGCGAGGTAGGATGTTTTCTGCACCCATGTTGAATGTTTGGCGTATGCAACTACGGACATAGAAAAAAGGTCCGTCAGGTATTGTCTTTTGATACTTATACCATTGTGAGTTTTCTATCATAGCTCCTTTTTATTCCTCTTTTTGAAGTTTCGTAATAAGTTCTTTGCCTCCAGTGAGTTCTATTATCGCTTGCATCTCATTGAATGTCTGTTCGTCAAGTTTTCTTTGTGCTCCAGGTCCTTCTTTGTGGTAATTACCTCCTAGTTTGTCACATATGGATTCTCTGTTGTTGTATACCCATTCCCATACAGGTCCTTGTTCAGGGTGTTTCTCAGGTATAACCAAGTCCATGTCGACGCAATATCCTTTTGTGAGTAAGTTCTTTCCAACAGTGTCTGCTATTTTTTTCTGCTTTCTTCCCTCAGTAGAACGCAAATATAATCCAGTTTGCATGCTAACTTTTCTAAGTGCTAAGATGATATATCCAGGAGTATTGTTGCGAGGACAACGTGTACGACAGCCTATACACTGTCCACAGAGCCAAATGGTGTCGGACGACATGAGGTCTTCTAACATCTGATTGTCGCTCTTTTGCACTATCTGACATATCTTGCGCGGGTCGTAGTCAAAGACAGCCGCCGCCGGACATATCGCAGTGCACACCCCGCAGTTCATGCACGCTTTTAAACCCTCCTCAAAACGAAAGTCTTCTTTCAGTAGTTTTATATAGTCTTTCATCTGTGTTTGCATATTTTCTCTATGCAAAGATACAACCTCTTATTATATTTAATATGGGTATAAATACGCTTTTTTGATTTCGTTATCTATTCTTTAGGCATATTTGTTAATCTATTTTGCTTTTAGATGTGTTATAAGGATTGTACTTGTTGGGCACAAATATGAAATGTAATAAGTAAAAGGTGTTTTTTGAGACCATATGTGTATATTAGAATCTACATATGGTAAATAATGGATATTTCATTTTTATTGTTCTATGACAGGTAGTTTGATTCCTATTTTATAGAAACGAATATATCCTGAAACTTTATCAAATATAGGTTCTTCGTATCTATCAAATGTGAACTCTTCTTCTTTGTCTTGGTCTGGGTAGATAATAAGACATTTTATTGGAGGTACTGTCTCTTCATCTAATCCAAGTATCTTGTATATACTGTTTAATCGTGCGTATCCAGCTATTTCTCTTGCATCATCAATAGTAATTCCTCCTTGGAATTTGTACTTCGGCTTATATTTGGCATCTATAACATATGGTTCAGGCCATTTTTCTGGTTTTAGAAGAAAATCAAGTTCTTGATAGTGTGTCTTTACGTGGTAATTTATTTCATTTTTTTGAGTAAACACTTTCCTTAGGTGATGGAATATGTATAACTCGAATAGCTTACTCATATCAATCCAGAATGGAGGTGTCTCAATCTCTTTCTTTCCAGCAAGGGTTATATTATAACTATAGCGTTTAAGAAGTAGTTGAGCAAATTCTATAGCTTCTTTGTATTCTTTGTAGATTGGGTTCGCCTTAAAAGTCTTTATATGTTTCACACTCACATTGTTACTCACTTTGTTGAAGTGAGGTGATATTTGGCGTGCCTTTTCCTTCAGACAACTTACATCCAATGCATATTGATATATATCAAGTTGTTTAATGCAGAAACTTAGTGCTTTCTTTAGAATTTGATTTTCATAAGAATCCACATCATATACTTGATATGAACAGTAATTGTCTGTTATGTTACCTCTTGTCAGATTTTTACGTATATTTTTGGCTACGAGAATTTTGCCTTTAACTTTATTCGAGAGGTTATCTTCAAGCATATAGTAGCTCTTTTTCAAACCTTTCTTTACTATCTTCTGTAATAGTGTCAAATATTCCGTAATAAGGAATATGCTCAGCAAATCTTGCTTTTGGTTTATCTTGATTGATGGCTTGTCAAATTTGATAGTTACCAAGTCCTTTAAATGCTCATAGTTTTCTTTTTCACAAAGAGCATCATTAAGCATCCGTACATAATCAATTTCAAAGCCATCATTCATTTTGGGACTAACTTGTATGCCCACCTCATTCTCTTTGAGCCAGTCAATCCCAACAAAATAAGAACCTGTAGCATAAACATCTTCACCGATACGCTGTAGCTTGAGACAAAGTTCATTCTCTTCACGGCCTCTTTTGACTGTGTACACAACTTCCTTTCCGTCCTCTATGTGGGGGAGGATGGATGTTATATCATGCTGAAGAAGTGTATTCTCCAGTATTTGTTCTTGAAGTTGTATCAATTTCATTATTCTACAGCCTTTTGGTATAATCTATCTATGGTTTCATTTGCATCTTCGGTGAGTACGCCATCTCGGACATATTCTTCCAGAAGAGGAATTATTTCATACAGAAGACGGTCGGAGGTAATATTTACACCATCATCGTCAGTCATAATAAAATAACTTTGTCCTATCCACACGTCTTCTGGGCGATATTCTGATGACAAAGTATCTGCTGGTACTAACTTGAAGCTTTGATCCCAACCACTCTCCTCATATTCTGAATAATTTGAAATAAACAGCGAACTTACTTCTTTGAAGAGTTCTTTATCAAATCCATTCACTTTTTCTTCGCTTAAAGCATATGGTTTGCAAGCAACAAAAGCAAATCGTCTTCTGATTGCATAATCCAATGTTCCCAACGAACGGTCTGCGGTATTTATTGTAGCGATTATGAATACGTTGTTAGGTATCATGAATGGTTTCTTAGAGTATGGCAATATCACACTTTCAGCATTCTTTTGACCTTTGCGTTTGTCCGTTTCCAATAATGTGATTAACTCACCAAATATTTTAGAGACATTACCACGATTCAATTCATCAATCACCATAACATATGGTTGATTGTTGTCTGCCATTGTGGTAGGGTTCTTATACTTTTCAAGTATAGATTTTACCTTATCCAGTGTTATGGCATTTAAGCGGTACACCGTGCCTAATGTCATGGTCTTACCATCATTAAGTTCTACGATATTCTCATTTATACCTTTAAGAATCCAATTCACTTTTCTTACTCTTTTGTAATGTATAAAGGAATCATCATACTCATAATCACCTGTAACAATACCAATAGCATCAATAGTTTGATTTGAATAGCAGCTCATAATAACATCGCCAACTTTCATATCATATACAAATGCCGACAAAATGCGTTTACCTTCGCCATCGTAAATGCTCCAGTCTGTTTCTTCTGAAATGACAGGACCATAATCATCCCATCCGATACGTATATGGCTGTTCTCCATGCACTCTGTCCTGACTTCATTATCGCCTGTTCCGCAAAGAGAAACTTTCCAAACAACAGCATCATCTGCAATACCAATATGCTTGTCTTTTACAATTGGACGTTCTGCCTCTTCACACAATTGTTTGAATATACCTTTTTCGATATCGTATGTAACCTGATTATTTTCACAAACAGGTTTTAATCCTTCTATCCAATCTTCATAATCCATAGATTGATGGAATGTGGTGAAAGCAATACGTTTTTCATGTTTCAACTGTTCGTATCGTTTCATTAATTCTTCTCTTGTATATTCTGAGCAGTCGGAATTATCACATAATCTTACTGCAATTTCTGGTATTGAGAATGTTTTACCAGTACCTGGTGCTCCGTAAAGAACAATATTCTTACGTCTTCTAAGCGTATCAGCTACACTATCATACCATGTATATGAATCAGATTCACTGTCTTCTCTTCCATTATTATAAGCATTGGCAGACAATTCATAGAATGTCTTTTCCTTAATAGTGTTGTTGGCCATCTTTTCTTTTATATCATTGATGAGATCCATATACTCTTCATATTCTGGAACTTTTTTAGGCAAATCTATATTATATTGTTCCTTTAGGTATGCTTTGTTTGTACTGTCCAAAGCAAGAAAATCATTAGGACGAATCCAAAACAATGCCATGGTAATATTTATATTTATTCCGTATTGTTTGATGACAGAGTTGTATATTTCTTCAATATCTTCATTACTAACTATTTTTTCAAAAAGAAACCAAAGGTTTTCGATGTCATTAGCACCTCTATATTTTTTAAAACCGAAAAACTGTGACATCATGTTATTCATAATAGGAATACCTTCAAAGTCTTGGGGTATATCTGAAGATATATCTAACAATTCCTTGAATACCTTTGTTGAATTAATTCGATTTTCATGTCTGATACCTCTGTTGAATAATCCAAATACAGAGAATGGATCTATATCTGTACATAGGTCATTTAAACCTCCTTCGTCATGGAGATAACTGGCATATAATTCATCTCTCTTGTTATATATTGACTTTAACAAAGGTTGTCTATCATGACGGAATTTTACAAGTTTCTCTGCAAATTCTTTGAAGTATGGAATCCAAGTAAATCTCATATCGCTTTTAAGTTGATTGTTCATATATTCTTGCATACACCAAAATAAAGTCTGAACAGCAAGAATTTCAGGCTTATTTCGGTAAATACTTATTTCATCCTTTATAATGTTTTGAACCTCTTTACCATAATCTTTGGACAGCTCATGGATTATATTCATAAAGTGAGAGTAATTTTCGCCAGTACTTTTGTGGTCGTATCCGAAGTATTGCCAAATTAACTTGTATAATTTATCCATGTAAAAAGTATATTTATTGGGATATCTGCAAGTTAAAATGGAAGCGGCAGTACGCTCGTCATTAGCACAAACGGTATATGATTGGGGACATATAGCACGCATCTTCGATTTGAAGTTCGCTATACGATTATCGAGAACTATGGTTTCGTCCAAAAGATTATCAATACAAGTTTTCAACTCGTGCTCTTTGCTTTCACAAAGCATATTCAGAACACTATCAACTTGCATATTATCTATGATATTCTTTCCTATCATCTTCTTGACAATTTCTATGGAAGATGCACCTTCTGCATCATCTATCAATTGCCATTTATAGGCTTCATTATATCCATTAAAAGGGCTTCCGTTACGAAATCTATCAATTAGATCTTCCATTAGATAGACTCGAAGAGCACTAACAAGTTCATTCCGTAACTGCCATTTGAAACCTTGTTTTGTTTCCCAACCTTCTTGCATTACAATTGTCCAAAAGGTATCGTTACCATCTGTGCCGATTACACGAAACCTTCCAAGTTTCTTTTGCACCCATTTTGCAAAGTTTGTGACCTTAGCATTATAATGTTGTGCCGTGTAATTGTATTTTTGAGCGATAGCCGAGCAAGTCCCACAGTGTTGTGGTTCTCTCATAAAGGCAAGTAGTGTATCAATGTATGGCTCTGCCTTATCATTACATAGGAGGTCATACCATTCTTCTGTGGTTATTCCAATGTCACCACAAGAGTACTTGCCACTTTTATTCTTGGTCTTATATATGGTTTCTAATTCCATTGTTTTTATTCATTATAAGGTTGTAGTTGTCTTTGTTTTTTTAGTCACTTGAGTTATTAGATTTGTACATCTGTGTTATTATGAAGATAATAGTTGTAATAGAATTATATATATCTGTGTAAAGATATGTATTTTTTGATTAAAATCAGTATGAGTAGAGCTGGTATGTTAATTTAGGGGTTCGTATTAAGCTATAAAAATGTAAAAAGAGAGAGTTTGGGTTAACAGAAATGATGGAAATCTTTAGCCGAGAGATTATATGTTTTTTATTTGTCACAAGCTGTAAATAGTGAAAACAGTGCTCCGTAATGTATGAAGCCTTTTTTTGTAATAAATATTCTGTCAGATTCTCCTTTAAATAGAAGGTCTTCGTCTAAACAGAAGTCAAGAACCTCTTTTATATATTCTTCATTAATTCCAAAATCCTTTAGTTTTCTTATAGAAAAAGAGCCATTATATGCTGATATTGCCATGTATTTTGATGCTAATTCAATGGGTGGCAATATGTATGTGAATTGCTCTGGATAACCTTTGGAGTTAAGTTCTTTTTGCGGAGCAAACGTTAGTTTCCCTACATTATATGCTATGCCATAAGAACTCATGCTTTGTGCAGACATCCCAAAACCCTTATATGCAACTCCATTAAGCATTCTTTCTCGAAGATAAGATGAGACTCCCTCATCTTTAATGTCTATGGAGAATGTGTTTTGTCCGAAATGTACACGACAAATTCTCATCGTTAATTACATATCCACTGCAATTCCACTGCAGTGCTTCTGCAGTGCTTCTGCAGTACCATTACAGAGTAAAAACTATTGGCTGATAGTACTTGGGTCTAGAGGTGACTTAATAAAAAAAGAGAGATATATCTTCTTGATACGTCTCTCTTCAGAATATGTATGTATTGTGTTGTTATACGTTTGCTATAGTGTGGAATACTTGATTGACATCTTCGTCATCTTCAAATTTGTCAAGAAGTTTCTCTATTTCAGCATATTGCTCAGGAGTGAGTTCTTTGGTGTCGTTTGGAATACGCTCAAACTCAGCTGATACGATTTCAAACTCATTCTCCTCGAGATATTTCTGTATCGAACCGAAAGACTCAAAGTCACCATCGATGTTGATAACATTCTCTTCTTCGTCATATACTATTTCATCGATACCACAATCTATCATCTCCAATTCGAGCTCTTCAAGGTCGATGCCATCTTTCATTTTTACTTTGAAGTTACATTTGTGCTCAAACATAAAGCTTACAGAGCCTGCTGTGCCAAGCGAACCACCATATTTGTTGAAATAGCTTCTTACATTTGCAACGGTACGAGTAGGGTTGTCTGTGGCTGTCTCAACCAAGATGGCAATGCCAAAAGGTCCATATCCTTCGTAAACAACTTCCTTGTAGTCTGTTGTGTCTTTGCTTGTCGCTTTTTTTATAGCACGCTCAATGTTTTCTTTTGGCATGTTGGCGGCTTTGGCATTCTGCATGAGAACACGAAGCTTTGAGTTTACGTGTGGGTCTGGTCCACCCGCCTTAACGGCGATGATAATTTCCTTGCCAAGTTTTGTAAATGTCTTTGCCATGTTGCCCCAACGCTTTAGCTTGCGGGCTTTTCGATATTCAAACGCTCGTCCCATAGTACGATTTATATTAGTTTAGTGTTTTTATTGTTCTTGTTCGCAAAAGTATAAAATTATATTTATATACTCCCTATATCTTATCGTTTCCTTCTTTCTATTTCTTTTTCTACTTCTGGTGCAACTTCTTCAAGTGCTTCATAGAAGTCCTCTCCCCACTTGCGTATTATGGGTTCTTTTAGAAATTTGTAGACGGGTAATCCGATGCTCTCTCCTAATTCTTCAGCGGCTTTGCAAACGTCCCATTCGTGAAAGTTGACGGCTTCAAATGTCTTGTATTTCTGAGTGCGAATAGGGTAAAGATGACAAGAGATAGGTTTTTTCCAATCTATCTTACCTTCGTTGAATGCTTTTTCGATGGCGCATTTCCATGTGCCATCTTCATCTCGGTATGTATAGACGCACTCCTTGCCATTGATGATAGGCGTTACTTTGTCTCCGTCGTTATCGGTTATCCATTTGCCATTGGCTTCTATTTCGTCTTTGGCGGCTTCTGTAAGGTCTGGTTCTATTATCGGATATATCTTTTCGAGTATATCTGTCTCGTCGTCTTCCAATGGGGCTCCCGAGTCTCCTTCATAGCAGCATTCTCCTTTGCATTTGCTCAGGTCGCAGCAGTATTTTTGGCGGAATATCTCGATGCTTATCACCTTGTCATCTATTTGTATCATCTTCTTGTGAGTAACAATAAAGGATAGAGAGAGAAGTTATCCCTTTCTATCCTCCATCAATTTTTATATTTAACTTACTTTGGGGTTTCTATTAGTTTTCTGAGTCCCAATCGGTATCGACCAAGATACGGCCACAGTATTCGCAGACGATAATCTTTTTGCGAAGACGGATGTCAAGTTGTCTCTGTGGTGGAATTTTGTTGAAGCAACCACCGCATGCATCGCGTTCTACTGTTACGACAGCCAATCCGTTGCGAGCATTAGAGCGTATTCTGTTGAATGCGTTGAGAAGGCGTTCGTCGATGTTCTCGCTTATGATGTTTGCCTTTTTGAGCAAATCGTTTTCCTCCTGTTGTGTCTCCGCAACAACGGTATTGAGCTCTACTCTTTTTGCATCAAGGTCGACCTGACGATCTTTGACAACCAAGCGCGACTCTTCTGCCTGGTCCTTCTTTTTCTTGAGTTCGGCGGTGTACTCTTTGATGCGCTTTTCACAAAGCTGTTTTTCCAGATTCTGGAATTCTATTTCCTTTGAAATAGCATCGTATTCGCGGTTGTTGCGAACAGTGTCTTGCTGTGTCTCGTATTTTTTTATTTGGAGATCGGCTTCTTTGATTTCGTTCTTCTTTGCGACAATGGCATCACTGAGTTTTTTTACCTCTTCTTCAAGGTTGTTGGCACGTGTCTCAAGACCTTCTATCTCGTCTTCCAAGTCTTGTACTTCAAGAGGCAAATCGCCACGTAATGTGCGGATTTTGTCTATCTCAGAACTTACTTTCTGTAAATCGTAGAGTGCTTTGAGCTTTTCCTCAATGGTCGACTCTTTCGTTACTTTTGCTTTTTTGTCGGTAGTTGCCATCTTATATTTTATTCAATAGTATTTTATCAAGTTTGTGTTCTCACTAATGAAGTAGCGTGCAAAGTTACATATTTTTTTTGTAAGAATGTCTAAAAATATTTGTTTTGTGCATTCTTCGCTCTCATAATGACCTATATCTGCTATCAGCATTCTGCTTTCGGCTTGTGAAAACTGATGATATTTCACGTCTCCGGTGATATATGCGTCGGCTTTTTTGTCAAGTGCGTGATTTATAAATTCGCTTCCGCTTCCGGTACAGATGGCTATAGATGTTATTTCTCCGTTGTAGTCATTGTGTCGTACTATTGGACAGCCAAATTTATCTTTAAGGTTGTCCATCAATGTCTCTTTGTTGATGGACTGCGGTAATTCGCCTATGATCCCGTATCCTATTTCTGAGTTTTTATCCGGAACGAGTACGCTCATGTTTTTTAGACCTAATGCCAACCCTAATGTTCTGCTTGTCCCTTCTGCGCTCTTGTCCATGCATGTGTGAGAGGCGTATATGACGATGTCGTTTTTTATCGCTTTTATTATTATCCGCTGTTCTTCGGTTGTGCCGGTGAGCCTTTTGACTCCTTTAAACATTATGGGGTGGTGTGCTATGATGAGGTTGCACTTTTTTTCTATTGCTTCGTTGATGACAGCTTCTGTTATGTCTACGCTTATCAAGACACCTTTTAAGGTGCGGTGTGTCTCTCCTATTAATAGTCCGGAATTGTCCCATGTGTCTTGCTGTACAGAGGGAAAGAACTCCTCTATAGCGTTGATGCAATCGTTTATGGTTGTTTCTGCTGTTCGCATTGCAATGTGTCGTTTATTTTAACAAGTATGCTTCGTATGCTTTGGAGTCTGCGGACTATCTCAACATGTTTCTTTGTCCCTTCTCTGTTCTCTTTGAGTTTCTTGCGTATGCCATCATGTTTCATGCCTCTCTCTTTTGACAGATGGTATATCAGGTGTATGGTTTCAAGGTCTGATTCTGTGAAAAGTCTGTTGTTCTTTTTGTTGCGATGTGGCTTGAGAATATCATAAGTGTTCTCCCAGTATCTAATGACAGATTCTTTGACATTGAACATCTTCGCCACTTCTCCTATGGTGTAGTAAACTTTGCTTCCGGTTTTCATGTAGGTAAGAGTATTACGTGTTGACTAAATTGTTCTTTTTATTAGTTTGTCTAAGTCGTTTTGGTCAAAGAGGGTGGGAGAGTCTTCTATCATACGACCCATGATGTGTCTAACGACTATTTTTCGTATGACAGATGCCTTCGATGATTCTCTGTAGCGCTTGATATGTGTCTCAATAGCTTGAAGTTCTTCATCGGAGAATGTTATGGTTACTTTGTTCGTTCTTTTTGGTTTCGGTGTATGTAATTTTCTCATTGTAACAGGCTGTTATTACTTGTCCGATAGGCAAAAATATGTAATTTAGATGTGATTTTTATATAATTTCTCAAAAAAATGAGCCAAAATATTTGTTATGAGCAGAATAAACTTTAATTTCGTGCTGTCAAACTTAATAAATTAATTCTCTAAAAAATGAAGAAGGTATTCGCAATTGCGGCTGTTGCTGCTATGTTTGTTGCTTGTGCGGGTAATGCTACACAGGAGAAGGTTGCAGAAGACTCTGCAAAGTGTTGTGCAAAAGACACTACTGCTGTTTGTGCAGACACAACAAAGTGTTGTGCAGATTCAACAAAGTGCTGCGCTGATTCTACAGCTTGTACTGGGGATTCTGCTGTTGTCGCAGAGTAATCGACGTAAGAGATTTCTCTTAATGAGACGAGGACGACTTTTGAAAGGTCGTCTTTTTTTGTTTTCTATACATCGATATTTGCTATCTCTTTTAATTAGAGGTCGTAACGTGGGTTTACTTGATTGGATTGAAAATAAAATAAAAACGAGAGATTATCTAAACAGCAGTAACCCCGCTGACGTTAGAAATCAACTCGTTTCTGCTACGAATGTAGTAAAAGATTTTGAAAATCCAAGCATAGACGAGGAAAAAGTAAGAGCGTATGGGAATAACAATACACGTTTCTCACGTAAGATGGGCGAGGCTAAAGCACAGCTTGCGGATATGAAGTATGGAGAGACAGTGCGCATGGACGCTTTAAATCAAGCTAAAGCTATGTTTCAAAATGGGGATAGTATGGACGTCATCTTTAATCAGACACGATGGAAGTTGACGTCTAAGGGTTGGCGATACAACGAACCGATAAAGAGCGTCAAAGAAAAGTTTGCTGAGTTCGTCGCAAAGTATAACAGCGAGAAACCTATTACAACGTCTATATTGGGAATGTCACTTAGTGAAGCACGTGAGGTGATTCTTCCGGCAGATGTTATTTGTTTTCGTCGTTCTGCTTAATTTTGTACATTTGCGGTATTAACAAAAGATAATAAGTATTATGATAGGAAATATAAAAGGTTATCGTCTGGTATTGGCGAGTAATTCGCCACGCAGACAGGAGTTGTTGCATGAGATGGGGTATGCATTTGATGTGGTGGTGAAGCGCGGAATAGATGAGTCGTTCCCTACTACATTGTCTGTATATGACGTTCCGGAGTTTTTGGCGAAGAAAAAGGCAGAGGCTTATAAGGATATTCTTGCCGATGGGCGGACGTTGCTTTTGACTTCGGATACCATAGTGGTTCATGATGGTCGCATTCTCGGCAAGCCGGGTTCTTTAGATGAGGCTCGTTGTATGTTGAAGTCTCTTTCGGGCAAGACACATCAAGTAATATCCGGAGTTGCTCTTACAACGGACGTTTGGCAACGTAGTTTTGCTGATGTGACGAGTGTTCACATGCGTAGTTTTACAGATGAAGTTATCGACTATTACGTTGATAACTACAAGCCTCTGGATAAGGCCGGAGCTTATGGTATTCAGGAGTGGATAGGACTTGTTGGCATTGATTCGATAGAAGGCAGTTATCACAATGTAATGGGCTTGCCCACGCAGCGATTGTTCGACGGACTGCGTACTATTATTTAAGAGTATTTTGCTTTGCTATAGATGATGAATTATGACCAGAAGAGTTTCTGTATTGATGTTTTTGATGGTCATTTCTTTATTTGCCGGTAGCCATAAGGTTATGGCAGAGGAGGGAATGTGGGTCCCGTTGTTTCTCAATAGGAATGTTGCCGATATGCAGGAGAAGGGGTGTCGGTTGTCAGTTGAGGACATATACGCAGTCAACGGGTCAAGTCTGAAAGATGCTGTTGTCATCTTTGGAGGTGGTTGTACTGGAGAGGTTGTTTCGTCAGAGGGATTGCTTTTTACAAATCATCATTGTGGATATTCGCAGATACAAAGTCATAGCTCGGTGGAGAATGATTACTTGACGAATGGTTTTTGGGCACGTTCGCGCGAAGAAGAGTTGCCCAATCGCGATTTGTCGGTGAAGTTTCTTGTGCGTATAGCCGATGTTACGGACTCTGTCATGCAGGGCGTTGTCGATACGATGTCACTTGATGCTCGAAGCGCACAGATAGAGAACAATATAGATAGTATCGTTTCCAAGGCAGTGTATTGCGAAACGCTGTCGGCTGTTGTCGAGCCATTTTATGGAGGCAATCAATATCTGTTGTATTTGTACGAAGTGTTTGAGGACGTTCGTTTGGTGGGTGCGCCACCGTCGGCGATAGGTAAGTTTGGCGGAGATACCGACAATTGGATGTGGCCTCGCCATACAGGCGACTTTTCTGTTTTTAGAATATACGCCGATTCGCTCAATAGACCGGCAAAGTACTCTCCGACAAATGTGCCGTATTGCCCGAAACGTTTCTTGCAGATAAATGCCGGAGGTTTGGCAGAAAATGATTTTACTATGGTGCTGGGTTTTCCCGGCTCAACAAATCTGTATGCCTCATCGTCGTACATCAAGACTCTTATGGAAGAGATATATCCTAAGTATATCGAAATGCGTACTGCCAAACTCGATGTTATGAATCGACACCAAGAACGTGATGACAAGATTCGTATTCAATATGCGGCGAAGAATGCTTCGACGTCAAATGCTTGGAAAAAGTGGCAAGGCGAGATAAAGGGACTTAAGCGTTCGGGGGCTTTGAGTCGGAAGCAACAGTTTGAATCCAACTTTGTCTCCCGAGGCGGAGATGCATCTATCATAGATGACTATCGTCGTATTTATGACTCGTCATCAGACAGTTCGGTGTGGACAGTGGGAAGTTATGCCGAGGCAGAAGTAGCATGGCGCATGTATCTCGAGTTAGTCAACTATGGCGGTATGGAGACAATGTCGGTGGCACGACGCATGCAGTCATTTATGGACAAGAAGATAACGAGCAAAACACAAGACAAGATGGTGGAATGGCTCAAGTCGGATTTCTATAAGAACTATTCCCCCGTACTTGACAGAGAGATGTCGGCTGCAGTCTTGCGGATATATTGTAAGTATGTGCCACAAGAACTTCTTCCTCCGGACCTAAGAAAGATGAGCCGATTGCCGAATGCGGATTATCTGTCGTTTGTCGACAATCTTTTTAAGGGCAGTATTTTTGATGATGCCTCACGTGTGCTCTCTGTCGTAGAGCGATGGTCGGACCGTAGTGCTAAGATGATAAAAAAGGACGCTCTGTATAAGTTTTATTTGGAGTTGCACAAGGCGATTGGACGTTATGGAGCATATTTCGATTGTCGTATCAATGGAGAAGAGATTGATACTTATGAGGAGTATTTGAAACGACGTTATCTGTCGGAGATATTGGCAATGGATAGTGTCAGGGTCTTGCCATCGGATGCGAATTTCACAATGCGACTGACCTACGGAAAGGTCGGAGGATACAGGGCGAGTGATGCTGTCGAGTACAACTATTTCACCACGCTAGAGGGCGTTATTGAAAAGAACAATCCCGATATTTATGACTATAGAGTGCCGCAGCGTTTGATAGAATTGTATGAGGCAAAAGATTATGGGCATTACGCAGACGCCGACGGAACTATGCATGTCTGTTTTGTGGCTTCAAATCATACCACGGGAGGCAATTCTGGAAGTCCGATTCTTGATTCAGAGGGACGTCTTGTCGGACTGAACTTTGACAGGGCTTGGGACGGCGTGATGAGTGACATGGTATATGATGTCGATATATGCCGCAATATCTCGCTCGATGTGAGGTATATGCTCTTTATAATAGATAAGTTTGCCGGTGCGGGTTATTTGCTCGACGAACTCGATATTGTCTATTGACTCTCGGCGATGATGATTGTTTTTACATTATTTAATATTCATTCATGATACATTGTTTTTACCTTTGCGAGTCAAAAAAATAAAACAGATTCTAAAACTCAAATGAAAAAGAATTATTACAATTCAATGTTGCTCGGGGTACTTGCAGTTTGTGCCCTTGTAGCATGTGATAGTCAATCCGCCACTAACAATGCGACGGAATCTGTTACAACTAGCAAAGTTAACACTCCAACTGAAGCTATCGAGACGCTTGTCAAAGGCAACGAGCGTTACATGTCAGGAAAGAGTATTTATCCACATGCAAGCCAAAGCCGTCGAACAGAAACAGCACCGCATCAAAATCCATTTGCTTCTGTCATAGCATGTTCTGATTCTCGTGTGCCTGTTGAACTGCTTTTTGATCAAGGTATTGGAGATATCTTTGTTATCCGTACAGCAGGCAATAATGTCAATGGTAACCTTGTCATGGGAAGTATCGATTACGCAGTGGAACATCTCGGTGTAAAGGTCCTTTTGGTACTTGGACATGGTTCGTGTGGAGGTGTGACAGGTGCTATTTCTGAAGAAGAGGGACATGGTGCTATCGGGGCTCTCCTTGATACAATTCGTAAAGACGTTCCTGAATATGTGGGTAAGATAGATAGTCTTGATTTCGCTATTGCCAAACATACAGATATTCAAGTCGAGCGTATAACGTCACTTCCTCATATAGCTGAAAAAATTGAGAAAGGTGATTTGGTCGTAAAGGCAGCTCATTATGACATTAACACGGGAAAAGTAACAATAAAATAAGATAACAACGTATTTTTTTGACACTAAAGCGTACTATTTATGAGTGCGCTTTTTTTGTTGCTTACCCGACAATCCGTACACGTTGTAATCTGTACAATTTGATTTGTAGCTCCTAAAAGCACCCCAAGAAACATTCTCGTGGTGCTATATAATTAAAAGACAAGCACCCGCTATGTATCGTCTGATTTTCGATACAGATACCCCCAAGAGCATACGTACTTCCTTAGAGGTGTATGTTCCTTTCTCAAGGACTTGCGGACAGATTCTTTCCATAATCATTCGTCTTTTACGGTTAATAGTGCTACTGCTACCGCATAGGGAAGAATACATAACATATTGGCATCAAAAAAGTGAAGGTATACACCTAGTATTGTTATCAACACTATCACTATCCCCCGAATTATCTTCTCTGAGACTCATAGGAGGCCCTCCTTTCTCGGAGTTCGCAAGACATACTCAAACCTTCGGTGTGAGAGTTTAAATCTCTTAACACACTCTGCATACATGGCAGTTGCTAAGCCATATATGCTATCTCCATCGTTGTAGAGTGTCCGAACAAAGGCAATAGTTTCTTTGTTGCACTTACGAAGCGATTTCTTCTTTTCCGTTTTCTCTTTAATGGTCTCAGATACCTTGGTGAATACAGCTATCCTGCGTCCAGCGCTTTTCTCATCTCTGACGACAATGCCACTGGGGACGAACTTTTGCGTGTGATGTTATTCAAATACTACAGACGAGTAATATCTGCGCCTAAGTCGCGAAGACGTTTGTCTAAATATTGATAACCTCTGTCAATCTGTTCTATGTTGTGAATTGTGCTTGTTCCGTTGGCCGAAAGAGCTGCTATAAGCAGAGCAACACCGGCACGAATGTCGGGTGATGACATTGTCGTTGCACGCAATTGTGTCGCATGGTCAAGACCTATGACGGTAGCACGGTGTGGGTCGCAGAGGATAATCTTTGCGCCCATGTCTATGAGTTTGTCGACGAAGAACAGACGGCTTTCAAACATCTTTTGGTGAATAAGTACTTCGCCTTGTGCCTGAGTGGCTACAACGAGGAATACACTCAACAAGTCGGGGGTTAGTCCCGGCCATGGAGCGTCGGCCATAGTCATTATGGAGCCATCGATAAATGACTCGATAGAGTAGTGTTCTTGAGCCGGAATGTAAATGTCGTCTCTGCGGAATTCCATCTGTATGCCCATGCGTTGAAAGGCAAGAGGAATGATGCCGAGGTGTTCGATTCCTGCATTTTTGATTGTTATCTCACTTTGAGTCATTGCAGCCATGCCGATGAAAGAGCCTACCTCTATCATGTCGGGTAATATTGCATGTTCACAACCTTTAAGCTCTTTTACTCCTGTTATTCTGAGCATGTTCGAACCAATGCCTTCTATCTTGGCACCCATTTGAACAAGCATTCTTGAAAGCTGCTGTACGTAAGGTTCGCAAGCTGCATTGTATATTGTTGTTTCCCCTTCAGCGAGGACTGCGGCCATTAGGACGTTGGCGGTACCTGTTACAGAAGCCTCATCGAGGAGCATGTATGTGCCCTTCATGTTATGTCCTTCTATGGAATAGAAGACTTCGTTGGTGTCGAAGTTGAAAGATGCACCGAGTTTTTGAAAGCCGTAGAAGTGAGTGTCTAAGCGTCTGCGACCTATTTTGTCGCCTCCGGGTTTGGGGAAGTATGCTTTTCCAAAGCGAGCCACGAGGGGGCCCATTATCATTATCGAACCGCGAAGTGACGAAGCACGACGTTTGAAGTCTTCGGTTTGCATATATGAGAGGTCGACGTTGTCGGCTTTGAATGTGCAAGTGTGACGGTCGGTGCGGTTTGTTTTGACTCCCAGCATGCCCAGTAGGTCGATGAGGTTGTTTACATCAAGAATGTCGGGTATGTTGCTGATAGTCACTTCTTCGGCGGTAAGGAGAACGGCACACAAGACTTGTAACGCTTCGTTTTTTGCGCCTTGAGGTTCTATCGTGCCTTTGAGTTTTTGTCCGCCTTTAATGATATAGGTGCTCATGGGAATTGATTTTATTAGCGTTTGTTGCGTTTGTTATTGTTATTGCGTGTGTTGTTGCGAGCGTTGTTTTTTTTCTTGTTGTTATTATTGTTGTTGTTGTTCGTTTGACGTCGGTTGTTGAAGTTGCTTTGTTGACCATCTGCATATTTGTCAGGGTCGGTGTAGTGAGAGGTGTGAACATCTTCATCGACGTGCAGACGGTCATTTGAAAGCATTTTCATATCGTTGAAGAGACGTTCGTCGGTGGCAAAGTCTTTGTTAAGCGATATGAGAGTTTTCTTCATGAAGTTTGCTATGTCTTGAACAACTTGTCTGCGTTTTTCGGGTTCTGCAGTAGCTACGGCTTCATCGATGAATTTCTCGACATATTTGCCGTAGTGACGTAGGCGGATTTGATTGTTTTGATATGGTATTCTTTCTGGTCTGTTGTGTAATCTGTTGGCTTGTGGCATTTCGTAAGGGGCATCAATGTCGAGTTTGAAGTTTGACATTATAGCCAAGTGGTCCCATAGTTTTTGCCAGAAGTCTTGTGTCTCGCGTTGGCTTGAGGCCATGTTTGCCATTATGTTTATTATTGTGCGTGCACATTTGTTTCTCTCCTCGCGGTCTTCTATTGTCATCGCGTGGTTGATCATGTTTTGAATGTGTCTGCCGTATTCAGGCATTACGAGTTTTTCTCTTGTTGAATTGTATTCCATTTAACCAATCTTTAGATTGTGCAAATATACTTATTATCTCTGTTATTGCAACTTTTGGAGGCGTGCAAATTTCAGAAGAAGGGTTTTCTCTCCGAAGTTGTCGAAGGTGATACGCAGTTTTGTGTTAGGGCCGTTGTCGCTTATTTCCAATATTTGTCCGTATCCGAAGCGTTCGTGTTCTACTCTGTCGCCGATGGAAAAGGTGTCTGCCGATGTCGTTACGGTCGTCTTTCTTTCGGGTTTTAAAAAAGTGCTTTTTGACGCATGTAAGGGTGTCAGTCGGCGATTTGCGCTCTGTTGTGATATAGCGGTGTTTTGACGGAACGAGAATCGAGGTTCGTTGTTTGGTCTTGAAAAGAGACTTCTGCTTTCTGCTACGTTCATTGATTGCGGGCGTATGACGAGTGCTTCGTCAATGTCGCAAATGAAACGACTTGGCTGTGACGGTGTTCTCTGTCCGTGAGTAAATCGAGATAGCGAATAACTTACTGACACGCTCTTTTCGGCACGAGTTAGAGCGACGTAGAACAGTCTGCGTTCTTCTTCGAGTTCGTTGGTGGCAATGGTCTGCTTTGGGAATAGGTTTTCCTCGACTCCTACGATGTACACATGCTTAAATTCCAATCCTTTGCTTGAGTGAATGGTCATGAGAGTGATGTGAGCGTCGTTTTTGTTGCTGTTGTCGAGGTCGGTGATGAGGGCTATCGACTCCAAGTAGTCTTTCATCAGGGCAGACTCGCCTGTTTCCTCTTGTTGGTCGCAGTATTCTTTAAGACCGGAGAGAAGAGCGACAATGTTTTCATAACGGTCTTTGCCCTCTTGTTCGTCTTTTGTTTCCATTAGAGCCTTGTGAATGCCGCATTTATCCATGACCTCCATGGCAAAGGCGTAGGCGTTGAGTGAGTCGGCCTTTTCGGCAAGAGAGTCTAAAAGAGCATCGAGTTCCAATATGTTAGTGGCGGTCTTTTTTGAGATGCCGGCGAAGTCAAGGATATCGGGTCGCATTGTCTCACGCAGAGCGACGTTGTTTTGTGTCGATATGGAGATGAGCTTGTTGACAGAGGTCTCACCTATGCCGCGTTTTGGAAATTTAAAGACTCTTTTGAGAGACTCGGTGTCGTTTCTGTTTATGATAGCACGGAAATAGGATAGAGTGTCTTTAATCTCTTTTCGTTGGTAGAAAGCCAGACCTCCGTAGACTTTGTATGATATTCCGGTCTTTTGAAGCTCTTCCTCTATCGGGCGCGAGAGGGCGTTGTTTCGGTAGAGAATGGCGAAGTCTTCGGGTCTGAGATTCTCGGTGAAGATGCGTTGGCGTATGTCGTTGCATATCATTTTTGCCTCTTCGATGTCGCTGTGTGCCGAAATTATACGGACTTTGTCGCCTTCGTCTTTTTGGGAGAAGACGTTTTTGGGTATTTGGTTGATGTTGTGAGAGATAAGGCTGTTGGCGGCATTGACGATGTTTTGTGTAGAACGGTAGTTCTGTTCGAGTTTGAAAAGCTTGTAGTCGGGATAGTCGCGTTGGAAATTGAGTATATTTTCAATGCGGGCACCTCTAAAGCTGTAGATGCTCTGAGCGTCATCGCCTACGACGCAGATATTTCGAGTTTTGGCGCAAAGTCTTTTGATGATGATGTACTGAGAGTAGTTGGTGTCTTGATACTCGTCAACAAGGATATATTTAAATTTGTCTTGATATTTCTCCAATATGTCGGCATTGTCGCGGAACAACACGTTGGCGTAGAGCAATAAATCGTCAAAGTCCATTGCGTTGGATTTCTTGCAGGCACGAGCATAACGAGCATAAATCTCTGCGTTGTAATGTTGTCGTTTTGCTTTGTCTCGGGCCAAATAATTGTCGTTGTTGGCGTATGCCGATGGTGTTATGAGGTCGTTTTTTGCTTGAGATATTGTTGCTGCGACATTCGACGCCTTGTAAATCTTGTCGTCAAGTTGCATCTCCTTTATTATTGACTTTATGGCGGATTGGCTGTCTTGAGCGTCGTATATGGTGTAGTTGCTATCGAAGCCTACAGCTTCAGCCTCGTAGCGAAGTATGCGTGCGAATATGGAGTGAAAAGTCCCCATCCAAAGTTGTTGCGCTGTTGCCTCGCCAACGATTGCAGATATACGTTCTTTCATCTCACGTGCTGCCTTGTTGGTGAATGTGAGAGCCAATATGTTGTATGGTTTTACGCCTTTTGAAAGAAGGTAAGCTATGCGCATAGTCAGAACGCGTGTTTTGCCTGAACCGGCACCGGCTATGACGAGTGAAGCTCCTTCGCTGTTGGTCACAGCTTCGTATTGCTGTTTGTTGAGGTCTGATAAAAAATCCATAATACCAATGATTGATGATAGAGTTTCGTCGACGGCACAAATATACGACAAAGAAACGAAAGGCTCTTATGTGATACATCTTTTAATTCGTAGGATAAATTTATTATCTTTGGTGCGATGAAAGAGGAGTATGAGATATTATCACAGAATGAGGACTTTCCTTTGTTCATGCAACCGTGGTTCTTGGAATCGGTCAGCAGAGATGAAGGCATGGGTTGGGACGCTATAGTCGTGAAAAGTCCAAAGGACGATATCCTTGGCGCAATGGGCTTCCATTGGACTAAGAAATACGGTTTGCACATGGTTTTGATGCCTGCGTTGATTCCGTCTGTCGGAGTATGGTTTAATCACAAGGAGGGGGAAAATGTTTATACCCGACGCAATAGAGAGACACAAGTGTTGGAGTATATAGCCAAATGGTTTTCTGCATCGAGATATTGCTATGTGGATATGGTGTTTGGAAGTGAAGTGTCAAATCTCTTGCCGTTTGCATGGCACGGATATGAACTCAATGTTCGATATACTTTTGTAGTGCCCGATATAACGACGCCCGACGAGTTACTGAATTCTTATCATCAAATGAAACGTCGTCAGGTGAAAAAAGCTTCTCGAGACCATAGGTGTGTAGTCGATGTCCTTACTCCGGAGCAATATTATGACGAATATAGTAAGTTGCTCGCGGAACGAAAGCAGGAGAGCGTGATGTATTCCAAACAATATTTCTGTTCCTTGGCGTCATCGGCCATAGAGAGAGGACATGGAGCCATATTGAGTATAGTCGACAAAGGCGGAAGGGTTTGCACATCGCTGTTTGTCTTGTGGGATTCGAGCAAGGCGTATGCATCGAGCTATTGGACGCGGACATCAGAACTGAACAGCGGGACATCTTCAATGGTGTTTCATGAAGCCGTAAAGTACTTAAACGGAAAGACTCTCTCGTTTGATTTTGAGGGAAGTATGGATAGTGGCATATCTACATCGTATGCTATGTTTGCAACCCGACAACGTCAGATGGTGAGGGTGAGACGAGGCAAAGGACTAAAGGGTAGTCTCATCGAGAAAATCATACAAATACGGCAGAAATAATATAACAAATGATATTACATGTGTTACATGAAGACCGTGCTAATATTTTGTAAATCTGACAATTTGTAATGTTGCTTGTGCGAGAAAGAGAAATCAATATTTCAAAATAGTAAGACATAAGCATTCCCTATTTGTCGAAATATTTGTATCTTTGGCGTTTGAAACATAAGAGATGGTTAACCAGTTAAGTAAGATGGATAAAAATGTTATTGGCATGGCATCGGACCATGCAGGCTTTGAAATGAAAGAAGCAATAAAGACCCGATTGATAAAAGCGGGATACGAGGTAAAAGATTTTGGAACGAATTCGGCTGCGTCATGCGACTACGCTGATTATGCTCACCCATTGGCTTCGGCTATCAGTAAAGGCGATTTGGTACGCGGTGTTGCGTTCTGTGGTTCGGGCAACGGCATCAACATGACACTCAACCGTCACACAGACGTGCGTTCAGCATACTGTTGGAATGTGGAGATAGCAGAATTAGCGCGTCAGCACAACGACGCTAATGTTTGCGTCATGCCGGCTCGCTTCCTTGACGAAGAGACATGTTGGGCTATCACAGAGAAGTATCTCAATACAGAATTTGAGGGCGGACGTCATCAGAAGCGCATTGACAAGATATGTCGTTTCTAATCCCTTGGAAAAAGCAAAACGAAATATAACAAACACAAAACATAAAAGAAAATATGGCATCAAAAAATGCAACAGTAATGGCTGCGGACAACATTCGTATTCTTGCAGCATCAATGGTTGAAAAAGCTAAGTCAGGACACCCGGGCGGTGCTATGGGCGGCGCTGATTTCGTAAATGTACTCTTTAGCGAATTCCTCGTTTACGACCCACAAAACCCACGTTGGGAAGGTCGCGACCGTTTCTTCCTTGACCCGGGCCACATGTCGCCTATGCTCTATTCTGTATTGGCTTTGGCTGGTAAGTTTTCTATGGACGAACTTTCTCAGTTCCGCCAGTGGGAGTCACCAACACCGGGACACCCAGAGGTAGATGTAGAACGCGGTATCGAAAATACTTCTGGCCCACTTGGACAAGGTCATGTATACGCCGTAGGTGCTGCTATCGCTGCTAAGTTCCTTAAGGCTCGCTTTGGTGAGGTTATGGGACAGACTATCTACGCTTATATCTCTGATGGTGGTGTGCAAGAAGAGATTTCTCAAGGTGCAGGTCGTTTGGCCGGTCACCTCGGATTGGATAACCTCGTTATGTTCTACGACTCTAACGATATCCAGCTCTCTACTGAGACAAAGGACGTTACAAGCGAAGACGTAGCTAAGAAATATGAGGCATGGGGCTGGAAAGTTATCAACATCAACGGCAACTGCGCTGACGATATCCGCAAGGCTCTCACAGAGGCTAAGCAGGTTAAGGGACAGCCTGTCCTTATCATTGGTAAGACTATCATGGGTAAGGGTGCATTGAAGGCTGACGGCTCAAGCTATGAGAACAACTGCGCTACTCACGGCGCTCCTCTCGGCGGCGACGCTTACGTTAATACTATCAAGAATCTTGGAGGTAACCCAGAAGACCCATTCCAGATATTCCCAGAGGTTAAAGAGCTCTACGCTAAACGCGCTGAAGAGTTGAAGTCTATAGTAGCTGAACGTTATGCTCAAAAGGCTGAGTGGGCTAAGGCTAACCCAGAACTCGCAGCTAAACTTGAGAAGTTCTTCTCTGGTGCTGCTCCTGAGGTAGACTGGAATGCTGTGGTACAGAAACCAAACGATGCTACTCGTGGTGCTTCTGCAACTGTACTTTCTGTTCTCGCTCAGCAGGTTGAGAACATGGTTGTAGCTTCTGCTGACCTCTCTAATTCTGATAAGACAGACGGCTTCTTGAAGAAGACTCACGCTTTCACTAAGGATGATTTCTCTGGTCAATTCCTTCAGGCTGGTGTCGCTGAGCTTACAATGGCTTGTGTATGTATCGGTATGTCTCTACATGGTGGTGTTATCCCTGCATGCGCAACATTCTTCGTGTTCTCTGACTATATGAAACCTGCTGTTCGTATGGCAGCTCTCATGGAACAGCCGGTTAAGTTCATCTGGACTCACGACGCATTCCGCGTGGGTGAGGACGGACCAACTCACGAACCTGTTGAACAAGAGGCTCAGATTCGCCTCATGGAGAAACTCCAAAATCATAAGGGCAACAACTCAATGCTCGTCCTCCGTCCTGCTGATGCTGAAGAGACTACACAGAGTTGGAAACTCGCTATGGAAAACATGGCTACTCCTACAGCTCTCATCTTCTCTCGTCAGAATATACAGAACCTCCCAGAGGGTAACGATTATGCTCAGACTGCTAAGGGCGCATATATCGTAGCTGGCTCAGACGAGAATCCAGATGTAGTACTCGTCGCTTCTGGTTCTGAGGTGTCAACACTCGTTGCCGGTGCAGAACTTCTCCGTAAGGACGGCATGAAGGTACGTATCGTATCAGCTCCTTCTGAAGGCTTATTCCGTACTCAGAGCGCAGATTATCAGGAGTCTGTTATTCCTGCAGGTGCTAAGGTGTTCGGTCTTACAGCAGGCTTGCCTGTCAACTTACTCGGCTTGGTAGGCGCTAACGGTAAGATATGGGGATTGCCTTCATTCGGCTTCTCTGCTCCTTACAAGGTGCTTGATGAGAAACTCGGCTTCACAGGCGAAAACGTTTACAAGCAGGTTAAGTCGATGTTCTAAAGAACTAAGACGATAAATAAATTAGAGGGTGTGCCGATAAAGGCATACCCTTTTTTGTGCTTGTAGCTATACCGTAGCTATACCGTAGCTTCACCGTAACTACACCGTAGCTACACCGTAGGTTCACCGTAACTACACCGTAGCTATACAAAATGGTATTGTAAAGGTATTCTTTACGTATGTAGAGGAATTAAGACGGTCGTTGTTGTCCAAGACGATACGTATGCGAAAAAATAAAAAGGTAAAACAACATTAAAGCTCTGCGTAATTTGCTTAAATTTGTGCGGAGGAATAAGATGTAATATGATAGAATATCAACGAGAAGTGCTTTCTAACGGACTTGAGGTGATAGTTCACCGAGATAGTTCTACAGCAATGGCGACATTTAATATCCTGTATAAAGTAGGGTCACGCAATGAAAATCCGGAACGTACCGGATTTGCTCATTTGTTTGAACATCTCATGTTCGGAGGGTCGGTTAATATCTCCGACTTCGATGAACCGTTGCAACTGGTAGGCGGAGACAACAATGCCTTTACGACATCGGATTTGACGAATTACTATATCAATGTGCCTGCACAAAACATAGAGACTGCATTTTGGTTGGAGAGCGATAGAATGCTTGAATTGGCTTTTTCGCAGGAGAGTCTTGACGTGCAACGAAAAGTTGTGATAGAGGAATTTGCACAGCGATGTATGAACGAACCCTACGGCGACATCTCACATTTGGTGCACGGTCTGGCGTACAAAAGACATTCGTATCGTTGGCCTACGATAGGTTTAAAACCCGAACACATAGCAGAGGCAACGCTTGAAGAGGTGAAGGATTTCTACTATTCGCATTACGCACCCGACAACGCTGTATTGGTTATCTGTGGTAATGTCGACCCAGAGAAGATGTTCCTTCTCGCCGAAAAGTGGTTCGGTGATATTAATCGTAAGTCTGTGAAAAGTACTATAGAGCAAGAACCACCACAACAAACGGGACGAAGTCTGATGGTAGAACGTAACGTACCGGCTGACTACATATCTATCTCATACCACATGGGGGCAAGGGGAACACGTGAGTTCTATATATGCGACTTGGCAACAGACCTCATGGCTGATGGAGTGTCGTCGCGATTTACACAAAGGATAGTGAAAGACGAGAATTTGGCAACGGACGTCAACGGATGTATATCCGGCACTGTCGACCCCGGTTTGTTGACATTGTCGGCAACGTTGTGTGATGGAGTGGAGTTTTCGACGGTTGAAAAGGCCTTTGCAGAAGAGATGGAAAAGTTAAAGAATTGCGACGTGTCGGAATATGAACTTCTCAAAGCCCTTAACCGCAGAGAGGCGATGACTGTTTATCAAGAGCTTAGCATAATGAACAAAGCTTATAATTTGGCACGCTTCGCTATGGACGGAGACGTGAGCATGATAAACAAAGAGATGGAAATATATCGCACCATAACGCCACAAGAAATAGCCGAAACGCTGTCTCGAATCGTAGTGCCGAAGAATGCTTCGACACTCTACTATTGCAAAAAGAGATAAAAGAATTGATGTAAAGAGATATAAATGAAGATGTTAGATAGAAGTAAACAACCAGAAATACAAGAAATACCTTTCCCATCGTTGTTGCCGATAGAGAAGAGAGAGTTGTCGAACGGCGTTGAGATGTATGTCTTGCGCGGAGGTACACAAGAAATCGTCGAAATAGACATCATAACGAAGTCGGGCACGTTGTTTTCGGAAAGAGGTTTTGTGGCACGTCCCACGGCAGATTTGCTCGGTGAGGGCGCAGGGAAATATACTTCAAAAGACTTAGCGTCTTTATTTGATTTTTACGGTGTTATGGTTTCGGGCTCTGCCGGAACGGTGACATCTGAACTTACGCTTGTCGGACTGACAAAATACATGGACAAATGCCTCGAAGGGGTAGAAATGATGGTGAAAAATCCACACTTTCCTCAAAAAGAGTTGGAATTGTATGTGGAGACACGAAGACAGAAGTTCCTCACGCAAATGCAGAAAACAAAATACAGAGCCTCCAGATTGGCCAAACGAGCGTTGTTCTCAGCAGATAGCCGTTATTCGCGCGTGTTGGAATTGTCGGATATAGAAAGTCTGAACAGAGATATGCTACAAGCCTTTCATGCTAAGATGTATATTCCGCAAGGTGCAAAAATAATAGTGTCGGGATTGCCTGACGAAGCCTTGTTGCGACGAATAGAACAAATATTTGGCGATACATGGAAAGGCGGAAATGCCATAGAGACAAATTTGATGCCATCTTATAGCGATGATGTCAAAATGATATTTGACGAATATGACGCAGCAAAGCAAAATACCATATACATGACAACAAAAATGCCGACAATGAATGACCCGGATTGTATGTATTTGGATATCTTGAATATGGTCTTTGGAGGATATTTCGGGTCAAGACTTATGACAAATATTAGAGAAGAAAAAGGTCTTACGTACGGCATAAGTTCTTCGTATAGCGTCAATAACCTGAGCGGTTCGCATGTTATATGCTCAAATGTCAAATCGGATATGTATGAACTCGTTGTAGATGAGATTTGGAAAGAGATGAAAAAACTTTGCGAGCAGCCTATAAGCAAGGAAGAATTGGACGTGGTGAAAAATTATATCAGAGGTAATTTCTTGCAGAATTTCGATAACGTCTTGTCCGTTGTGGAGTCGTACAAATCTTTGATTCTTACGGGAAAGGATATGTCATATTATCGCAGACGATACGATGTGCTTAATAACGTTACGGCTGAGGACTTGATGCGTGTGGCGCAGAAATATTACAAACAAGAGAATTACCACGTGGTGATATCGGGAAAAAGAAAAGAGAGTCTATATGGAAGACAAAATGCAGCAGAATAACATAGTCGACAGATTTGCCGATATACGCATATTGCGATATGAGATACCTTGCTTTGAACAATTGTCGTTGCAACGTAAGAAGTTCTTGTATTATCTTTCTGAAGCGGCTCTTTGTGGAAGAGATATACTCTGGGCGCAGAACGGAGAGAGCAATCTGCTTATCCGCAAGACGATGGAAGTCGTCTATCTTGACAAGCAAGCAAAAGGCGAGGCTGACGAGCGTTTGACGTTGTATCTGAAATGTATATGGTTTGCCAATGGCATACATCACCACTATAGCAACGATAAGTTTGAGCCCGGATTTTCAAAGGTAGACTTGCAACAATGGCTGAAAGATGTGCCGAAAGAGCGTTTTGAGGCATATACCGGAATGTCAGTGGCAGAGGCATTGCGTAGGATAGAACGTGATATATTCGATATGTCGTACCGCACAAAGAAAGTATGTTTGGACGATGGTATCGATTTGGTAAAATCATCATCGGTGAACTTCTACGAGAACGTAACGCAGGAAGAAGTTGAAAAGCTTTATTCCGCAGACGGACGTAATGCCTTGAATAGCAAAGTCGTCAAAAATGCCAATGGAGAAGTAGAAGAAACGGTCTGGAAAAAAGGCGGAATGTATAGTGCAGCTATAGAACGTGTTTGCCATTGGTTGGAAAAAGCTCTCGAAGTTGCAGATAATGACCAACAGCGGAAGGTTATAGAGAAGCTGTTGAAATACTACGAGACAGGAGAGTTGACAGACTTTGATGAATATAACAAATTGTGGGTAGCAGAGAAAAGTTCGCCGATAGATTTCATAAATGGCTTTATAGAAGTATATTCAGATCCGTTGGGTTTGAAAGGAACATGGGAGTCTATAGTGGAACTTGTTGATTTTGAAGCCTCGGAGAGGATAAAACTCATCTCGGACAATGCGCAGTGGTTTGAAGATCATTCGCCGATAGACGAGAAGTTCAGAAAAGAGCAAGTGACGGGAGTGAGCATGAATGTCGTAAATGCCGTGATGTTGGGCGGAGATTGTTATCCGGCGACTCCAATAGGCGTAAATCTGCCAAATGCCGACTGGATAAGAGAAGAGTATGGCTCGAAGTCCATCTCGTTGTCGAATATAACACATGCCTATCATGAGGCCTCTAAGGAAAGTGGCGTTTTGACGGAATTTGCCGCTTCGGAACGAGAAGTGGCGTTGCAAGAGAAATATGGAGCACTGTCGGACGACCTTCATACGCAGTTGCACGAATGTCTCGGTCATGGCTCGGGACGAATGAAACCCGGAGTGACTCTTGACGACTTGAAAGCATACGGCTCGACGATAGAAGAAGCTCGGGCAGACCTCTTCGCACTCTATTTCATGGCAGATGAGAAGATGGAGGAACTTGGCATAGTGCCGAGTAAAGATGTCGCGTGGACGCATTACGATGCATATTTACGAAACGGACTATTGGTTCAGTTGGCAAGAATAGCAGAGGGCAAGAACATCGAAGAGTCTCACATGCGAAACAGACAGTTGGTCTGTAAATGGGTCTTAGAGAGAGCACAAGGAACGAAACTTGTAGAGAGAAACGGCAAACACTATGTGGAAACAACCGATTACGACGAGTTGCGCAGACTTTTTGGCGAACTACTGAGAGAGGTGCAGCGTATAAAGTCGGAGGGAGACTTGGCGTCGGCTCGTGAGTTGGTAGAAAACTACGGAGTGCAGACAGACCCGATTATACACAAGGAAGTACGACAACGATATTCGTCGTTGAATGTAGCTCCGTTCTGTGGATTTGTCAATCCGAAGATGACAACGATTGCAGATGGTGGAGAGATAACGGATATAAAGGTAGAGTATACAGAAAGTTATGTGGAGCAGATGTTGAGATATTCGGAGCAATACAACACATTGTAGGGACGAAAAATATTCAAAGAAAATGAGATATCTGTATTTGTTGATAATGACGTTAATGCCGATGCTTGCCGAAGGACAGAGTGTTAGGGAGATAACCAACATAAAGCCCTTCAGTAAGATAACTATTGCTTCCGGAATAAACGTGATACTCAGCAAATCGGATAAGCGAGCTATAAGGGTAGAAGGCGAGCGAAGTGTAATATCGAAAGTCATGTGTTCGGTAGATGAAACGGAGCTGTCGATATACGCAACGAAATTCAAGTACAAGCAGAGCAAGAAAATAAACGTATATGTTGACTATGACTCTACGATAGTGAGTATTGTCGGCTCATCGGGAAATCACGTTCGCACGGAGACGCCGCTTGTCGGTGAATACATTGAGGTGCATGGAAAAAACGGCAGTGACTTTTTTGTGATGCTTGATGCCGGAAAAGTGAAAGCCAAAGTGTCTAATGGCAGTAATATTCGTCTGGTGGGCAGAGCCGAAGAGGTAGATGCTTACGCTGATAATGGCAGTCAGGTGAAGGCTTATGCTTTGGAGAATCAGTCGGCATGCTATACTATATCGTTGGCTTCGTATGCCGAATTGTGGGCACCGAAGGGCGGACTGAATATCGTAGCATCGGGCGACAGTGAAGTATACTATAAGGGCGACCCATCGAATTTGAATGTCAATGCCGTTACAGGTGCGAGAGTTTTACCTCGTGAGGGAGATAAAAAAGAGAAGTAATTGTATATTTTGCCTAGATTCAACTTTTAAATGCAATTGATGTATAGGTTTGAAATAAATTCAGTGA
>CALAUL010000106.1 GCA_937892255.1 uncultured Bacteroidales bacterium
CAAGAGGGAGGGCATGTGGAATTGTATACACATGATATTCGTGAATATTCAAAAGATAAGCATAAGCGTGTTGATGATTATCAGTTTGGTGGTGGTGCAGGCATGGTGATGCAGATACAGCCTATAGCCGATGCTATCGAACATCTTAAATTACAACGTGACTACGAACATATTATCTATATGACACCTGATGGTGAGACTCTAAATCAACGTATAGCCAATAGCTTGTCTCTAAGTGGTAATATCATCATTCTGTGTGGTCATTATAAAGGTATTGACCAGCGAATACGTGACCATTATATCACAATGGAGTTGTCTATAGGGGATTACGTGCTTACGGGAGGAGAATTGGCCGCAGCTGTACTTGTCGATGCCGTAGTGCGTCTTTTGCCGGGAGTCTTGTCTGACGAAGTTTCGGCTCTTACTGACTCTTTTCAAGACGGTCTTTTAGCTCCTCCTATTTATACTCGTCCGGTAGAATATAATGGTTGGCGTGTTCCCGATATTTTGCTAAGTGGCCACGAAGCAAAGATAGAGGAGTGGAGAGAACAGCAAGCTATAGAGCGAACACTCAAGCGTAGACCGGATTTGCTCGGTGATTGATATACTACTATGGTTACGGATTTTATTGATTTTCTTTCGGCTTATCCTTCAAAGTATCATGTTATAGAGGGTTTTAAGTCTATGCTTGTGAAGGCCGGATTTACCGAGTTATGCCTAAAAAGAACATGGGACATCAAATATGGAGGGCGTTATTTTACCACACGAGGTGGTTCGTCATTGATAGCATTTATTGTGGGCGACAATGCACCGACAGAGGGTTATAGAATTATTGCGGCACATAGCGATACTCCTACATTGCGCATTAAGCCTACTCCCGAGATGTCTGTTGGCAATATGCTGAAAATGAACACCGAAGTGTATGGTGGGGCAATATTATATTCGTGGTTTGACCGTCCTTTGTCGTTAGCCGGAAGAGTGACCATTGCAACAGACAATCCTTTACGTCCGAAGAATGTCCTTGTAGACGTACACAAGCCCATAGGTGTGATTCCCAGTGTGGCTATACACTTCAACAGACAGGTGAATGACTCATTTGGGGTACACAAACAGACCGACATGTCGGTGATGCTCCAAGCAGGTGTTCCAACGTCACTAAATGATATCTTAGCTCCATATGTTGGTGATGCGTCGGCGGAGATACTTGACTATGATTTGAACTTTTACGATGCCACTCCGGCTTGTGTCATCGGTAGTGAACCGACAAGTCAACTAATTAACGCCTCTCGGCTCGATGACCTCATGATGGCTTATTCGGCAGTAAGAGCATTGTGTGAAACAACAGAGGGTAGTGGTGCTGGTCGCATGGTCTGTATCTTTGACAACGAGGAAGTAGGTTCCTCTTCAAAACAAGGTGCTATGTCGCCGTTGTTGAATAATATCTTTGAACGTATAGCGGACCAACTTCATTATAGCGTAGAAGAGAGACAACGTACTATCTATAATTCATTCCTTATTTCTGCAGATATGGCGCATGCGTTACACTGCAATCACCCTGAGTTACACGACCCTGTTGTTCGCCCGTTGATGAACAATGGAATATGCATTAAGATAAACGCCAATCAGAAGTACATGACAGATGGTAGCAGTTCTGCAATGTTACAAGGAATCTGTCGTAAAGCAGAAGTGCCTTATCAGATGTACGTTAATCGTAGCGATATGCCGGGAGGCTCAACACTCGGTTGTGTTGTGACATCGCAACTCGATATTCACGGTGTTGATATAGGTTGTCCGATGCTGGGCATGCACTCGATAAGAGAGACAGCAGGAGTCAAGGATTTGATGGATAGCCTGCGTCTTTTTAAGACTTTCTTCTGTATCTGATGACTGAATAACATAAGTTAAAACACTCCAAAGATGTATATCTCTTGGAGTGTTTTGCTTTTTACATACTTGACGTATCTCTCAAACGTCAGAATCTGTCTTATTGTTTCCAATCGTTTTCTTCTAATTGGAATATCTCTTCCAGTCTTTTTTCAAACACACTTGCAATCTTTAGAGCAAGTACAGTCGAAGGTACATATTTACCTTGTTCAATTGCATTTATAGTTTGGCGACTGACTTGTACTGCTTCAGCCAATTGTTGTTGAGTCATGCGTTTGATAGCTCTTTCAACACGGATATTATTTGTCATAACTTATTGTTTTGAATAATACTTACATAATCAAGCAGATAATCCATGTTCTAATTGTCTTTTTATTGATTTGTAAGTTCTTCTAATGATGTCTAATTTTTTCTAAACCTATAAATATCCCAAGTGTACTTTATGATAAATAGCAAAAGAAAACTGAATATGTATATATCCATGAAGTACAAATATGCGGTTCCAAATATTAGCATTGTACCAACAAACAATAGTATGCTGTTTGCTATTGTTGCCCATGTTAATGCTTTCATTCTAATGTTTGCAATACATTCATCTTCATCTTTCTCTTTAGAAAATCCTATGAATAACATAGAGATAGTTGAGAATACAATTATGAACTCTTCTGTCCAATCGTTTTCTGTAATACATAGATATTCATTTTCAAAAATACCATTTACTAGAGCTACTGTTTTAGTGCTTCCCAAATTTAGAAATTCGTATTCGTAAATGTCGCAAATCAAATGTCCTATACCAAACAACAGGACTGGAATAAACAAACTCCAACCAATCTTTCTAAAGACAATTGGAAATAGATACTTTGTCTTCATTCTTGTTATGTTTTAAAATTATCATGTGCAAATGTAATGCAAACTTTACAAACTGACAAATAAAAATTACATAAAGTAAAACATTTAAGACTTTTTAATTTTTGAAGTTCTATTTCTTGATTCATGTTTTCGCTACGTATAATTGTGTAAAGTAGTATGTTATGAATACAAGGAGAGAGTACTATGAGCTACATTTGCTTTGAATGGAGCATATGATGAAAACTGTTGTATGTAAAATAGTTTTGAGTAATAGGAGTGTTCATAAAATGAAAGTAGGAAGAAAATAGAGTCATTTTCTTCCTACTTTTAGCTTTTATCTATTCTTTTAGTGTCGTTGTCTTGCTATCTCAAAAAGTATTACACCAGCTGCCACTGATACATTTAGACTTTCTATGTGTCCATACATAGGAATTAAAGCGTTACTATCACATAGTTTAAGCACTTGAGTAGAAATGCCTTTGTCCTCTGAGCCCATGATAATAGCTGTAGGTTTAGAGAAGTCATGTTCGTAATATGGTTTAGCGCCTTTTTCTGTTGCCCCAATTATTTGAACTCCATTTTCTTTGAGTATTTTAGCTGCTATATATATGTTTTTTGTCATACAAACGGGTATGTGATGTAGTGCACCAGCAGATGTTTTGACAGATTCGCCATTTATAGGGGCGGAACCCTTTTGCGGAACTATTATAGCATGAGCACCAGCACAATCTGCCGAACGAGCAATGGCTCCAAGGTTTCTTACATCAGTTATGCCGTCAAGTATGATGACAAATGGTGCTTCGCCTTTAGCTTCTGCTATTTTGAAAATCTCATGTATGTTGTTGAGATAGTCAACTTTTGAAATGAAAGCAATGACTCCTTGATGATTGGCTGTAGTTATTTTATTAAGGACTTCAGAGGTCGTATACTGTATACGAATGTTGTGACTTTTGCAGGTTGCAACAAATTTAGTGAATAGTTCTCCGTTAAGACCTTTTTTTGCCACTACTTTGTCTATAATCTTTCCTGCAAGTATAGCCTCTTCTATGGCTCGTATGCCGAATATGTAGTTTTCTTGTTCCATCGTATGTGGTGTGGTTATTGTTTTATGTATGTTAGTCCGTTTTTATTGTAACGAAAACAATTGTTCGGAAGCTTCTTCCCATCGTTGCATTTCGTTTTCGAGTTGTTTGTTTTTCTCTTCGAAGAGAGTTGAAAGTTCTATAGCTCTATTGTTGTCGCATGAAGACATTTCTGCTTCTATATCAGCTATTTCTTGTTCTAAAGCTTCAATTTTAGCCTCAGCGTCTTTTATTATCTTTTCTATTTTGTTTCTTTTTCGAGATAGTTCTTTCTGTTGCTCGTACGAGAGACGAACTTCTTTTGTTGTGCTTGGTTCTTTTGTTTCGTTGCGAGGTGTTTGAGCTTCTATCTCTTTAAGGTTTTCGAGTTTGCGATATTGTAGGAACTCATATATGCCACCAAGGTGTTCTTTCATTTTCTTATTTCTAAACTCGTACACTTTTGTCACAAGTCCGTCTAAGAATTCGCGGTCATGGCTTACCACAATGACTGTTCCGTCAAAATTTATTATTGCTCTCTTTAGTAGCTCTTTAGAGCGTATGTCAAGGTGATTGGTTGGCTCATCGAGTACCAATAGGTTTACTGGTTCAAGGAGCAAGCGAACCATGGCTAAACGTGTCTTTTCGCCACCTGATAACACCGCAACTTTTTTATCAACATCTTCGCCACTAAACATAAATGCTCCCAATAGATCACGTATCTTTGTGCGTATATCTCCGACAGCTACTTTGTCTATGGTATCAAATACAGTGTCTTCTGGATTGAGTAGATCGGCTTGGTTTTGAGCAAAATAACCTATTTTGACGTTATGACCGAGTATGACTTCTCCCTTGTGGTCAAGTTCTCTCATTATCATACGAGCCATGGTAGTCTTTCCCTCTCCGTTGCGACCTACAAAGGCAATTTTTTCACCTCTTGCTACTTCAAAGTCAACATCTTCGAGTACAACATGTTCTCCATACGCTTTTGTTACACCTTTACCTTTCACTGTTATAGCGCCCGAGTGTGGTGCTGGAGGAAATTTGATGTGTAGTGCAGAATGGTCAAATTCATCAACTTCTATACGGTCTATCTTTTCGAGCTGTTTTATACGACTTTGTACTTGAACAGCTTTTGTAGCTTTATAACGGAAGCGTTCGATGAATTTCTCTGTGTCTTCTATCATCTTCTGCTGATTCTTATAAGCATTCATTTGCTGTTCGAATCTCTCTTGTCGTAATTCTAAATATTTAGAATAGTTCGCTTTATAGTCGTATATTTTGCCGAGAACTATCTCTATTGTTCTGTTTGTTACATGGTCGAGAAATGCCTTGTCGTGAGATATTATCACAACAGCTCCAGAGTAATCTTTTAGAAAATCCTCTAACCATTGTATAGACTCAATATCCAAGTGGTTTGTAGGCTCATCAAGAAGAAAAATATCAGGCTTAGATAGCAGTATTTTAGCAAGTTCGATACGCATACGCCACCCACCCGAAAATTCGCTTGTATTACGGGAAAAGTCGCTTCTTTCAAATCCTAAACCTTTGAGCGTTAGTTCTATCTCTGCGTGGTAATTACCGCCCCCCATCATTGAGAGTCTCTCTGTCTTCTCATGTAGTTTGTCGAGAAATGACATATAGTCATCGCTCTCGTAGTCTGTACGTTGTGCGAGGGCTGCGTTCATGCCGTCTATATCGGCTTGTAATGACTTCAGTTCACCAAAAGCCATTTCTGCTTCTTCAAAGACGGTGCGTGTGTTTTGGTGTGTCATGTGCTGGGGGAGATAGCCTATTTTGTACTCTTTGGGAATGCTCACCGTACCTTCTGAAGGGTCTTGCAATCCGGCTATTATTTTCAGCATTGTTGACTTTCCTGCGCCGTTTTTACCGGCTAATCCTAATCGGTCTTTAGGGGTTATGTTGTATGTTATGTTTTCGAATAGTCTAAACCCTCCGAAGTCTACGGTAAGTTGGTTTATAGAAATCATTATTTATTGATTACAGTTATAGTGTTGTCGTTGGCAAATGTTATAGTTTTTAATCCTATGTTGACAGCACCTCCCCAATTGGTAAGGTTCTTGAAATAGAAGTTACTTTGTACTGTCTGTGAGTTATGCTCGTTAATCTTACGTATCATTTGAGGTCCAAATTCTTTCAATGCACCTATGAAGTGTATGCCTATGTCGTAACCCCAAAGTGCGTATTCACTAAAGCCGGATAACGGACGCAGTTTTTGAAAATAGGGTGTGAACGCAACAGGTTCGGCAAAGTAGTTGCGTCGATATTTCTTTATGATGTTTTGTGTATAAGGGTCTTTGTAGTCAAGTGCAAAAGTAGAGTAGAGTTGTGTGTTGAGTTTATGGAAAACTTCTACTTCTATAGTGCTGTATGTCATCCATTCACCAAAACCATAAAGAGACACTTTAGCTTCTTTCTTTTGATCTATTATACTTGCGATGCTTACTATATTTGTGTTCACAACAGCTTCGGCATTTGTTGGCAGCAGAAGTACATTTTCCTTGTCCGTCTTCAAGATGTCTATGAAGTTCTGAGGGCTTTTGGCGTTGTAGGCAACGATAGAGGCGTCAAGGTGACGTTTGGCTATCTCTTCTTTCAGATATGTCATGCGTTGTATGTCGCTCTTGTTTCGCAATGCGAGATCCAAGAGTACTATATGTTTATCCGAACAATCATCGAGCATGGCATCTATTACAGTTTTGTATGTTATGGTGTCTATTACACTTGCTTGGTATAGATACGGATTATCGTTGAGAGTGCTATCCATCTGTCCGAAAGGCATAACCATGGGTGTGCGTGTCAGTTTGGCAAAGTCAGCCACAATGCGCATTTCTCCTACATGTGCAGGTCCAATGATGAGGTCGTATTTTGTTGAACCACTTGTTGCCTCGGCAAATCCTATCTTATCCTTGGTGTCTATGACATCTAATCGTATGTTGGCTCCGTTTGTTGATAATGTGTCAAGGGCTAATCTGACTCCTTCGTAAAACTCTATAAATCGACGTGTCTTAAAGTGGTATATACCTTTTTCTGTCGATACACCTTTAGATATCATTGTCGACACTTCGTATGCTGCGTCGAATGGCATAAACAGACCTACTCTTATCGTGGGACTGCCTCCGCCTACGTAGTCATAACTTTCTGTATTGCCAAATAGCTCTCCCATCATTCCTATGTATTGAGGGTTATTTGTTGCCGGTGTCGCAATAGCATTAGGGTCTAATTTCTTTATTATGAGGGTTTGTCCTTTTTGCAAATTGTCAGAGGTGACCCCGGGATTATCTCGCATTATGTCTTCTACGCTTACTCCGTACATTTGCGATATGCTGAAGAGTGTCTCTTTCTTGCGTACTTCATGACTATTGGTGATATAGACGTCTGTATTTTCTTTAGGAATAGCAATGACTTGACCTATTGAGAGTGTTGACCAGTCTATGCCCGGATTTACCTCTTTTATCTTGTCTTGTAGAAGGTTATATTTTACTCCTAACTGATAAAGTGTTTCTCCCGGTGCTATGTGATGATAGTAGAAGTTATTGTCTTCAACAGGTATTGTAGTGTCGGGAATACGCACACGAGAACCGATAGGCAGTGCATTGATGTCAAGAGCCGGATTTATTGCTATTATATCGGCTGCTTTTACACCATATTTCACACCTATGCTGTAGAGTGTCTCACCAGGGGCAATGGTGTGTATGCGAAATCCTGATTCTTTCTGTTGCTCTTTAGTCTTTACTTTCACTGCCTGTCCCACAGACAAGCCGGCTTCACAACCTGGATTGAGCTTGTAAAAATCAATGAGTGACATATCATACTTTTTCGAAATAGAGAATGCTGTCTCGCTTTTAGCAACTACATGTGTCGTATATGCATAGTTTGTTTCTTTGCTGTTTACTGTTTGCTTGAGAGGTATGCGTATTGTCATGCCAGCCTCTAATCCTGTCTGTTTGAGTAACGGATTGGCGGCTATTATCTCCTCTTGCGTGGTGTTGTTGTTCACCGACAGACGATACAGACTTTCTCCCTTTGCAACAGTGTGCATCTTATACGCACGACCATTTTCTGTGATTATCTCTTGTGCTGTAGCGAATATCATATTTATTGACAACAGCAGTATTGTTGATATGCCTTTGATTATATTCATGGTGTGTACGAATGATATCTATATTTTTCCTAATACTTCAACGTTTGCCTATGTCAACGTTTGCATATTTTATACGAATCTACAAAAGTAGATATTTTTACCAACAATCTATCTCTTTCTGAATCTGTTTAATTTTATTTCGAGTTTATTTGAAATCTTTTTCGAAATGTTTTTGACAGTTAAACTATGCCGTTTGAATTTATTGATATTTGTTTCTCAGTGTCTCTTTAAGTTCTGCAACTCCTTCTGTAGCATTTTTCTGTATTACGTTGATATTCGTATTCTTTGCAGCTTCAGGTACTACGGGGTCAATGAGATAGATAGGTGTTGACGCCGGAGCATATTTATAAAGATAAGCCGCAGGATAAACATTGAGCGATGTGCCGATAATAACGAGTATGTCGGCCCTTTTGACAATATCTGTTGCAAGTTCAAAGTTGGGGACTCCCTCGCCGAAGAATACTATATGTGGTCTGACGAGCGAACCATCGTCACATCTCTCACCCGGCATTACGTCTGTTCCCTCGAGTTCGTATATATAGTCAGGATTCTTGCTGCTTCGTACTTTACGAAGTTCGCCGTGCAGATGAAGCACATTCTTCGAGCCGGCTCTCTCGTGCAGGTCGTCAACATTTTGTGTTATTATATTCACATCGAATGTCTCTTCCAAGTCTGCCAATCCTATATGACCGCTATTGGGACTTACTCTGTTGAGCTCTCTTCGGCGTATGTTGTAAAACTCATTTACAAGTGTTGGATTGCGTTCCCATGCCTCATCTGTACAGACATCTTCTATCTTGTAGTTGTCCCATAAGCCATCGCCACCTCTGAATGTCTTTATACCGCTCTCGGCACTCATGCCGGCACCTGTAAGCACAACCAATCGTTTTTTCATTGTAATATCTTTTTTTCGTTACGGATATAAAGGTAACTAAATAATGTGACAATAAAAAAGCTTCGTCCGAAAAATACGAACGAAGCCACAGCGTCAAATATAAAGTTTGTTAATGGATAACTCTTATTTCGCAGTTTCTTTAGCCTTGTTAACTACAGCCTTGAATGCTTCTGGGTGGTTAACAGCGAGGTCAGCGAGAACCTTACGGTTGATTTCGATACCCTGCTTGTTGAGCATACCCATGAATTTGCTGTATGAAAGACCTTCGAGACGTGCTGCAGCGTTGATACGCTGAATCCACAATGCTCTAAAGTGAGATTTCTTTTTACGACGGTCACGGAAAGCATACTGCTGACCCTTTTCCCAAGTGTTCTTGGCTACCGTCCAAACGTTCTTTCTACGACCAAAGTTACCTTTGGTAAGTTTCAAAATCGCTTTTCTGCGTGCGCGAGAAGCGACTGAGTTTACTGATCTTGGCATAATTTTCTAATTTTAGAATGGGGAGCGACACGATGTTTGACGTGTTCTTAGGCGCACACTCCATTCGGTTTGTTAATCTATTGACCTTCAGCTGTGTTGTTACACCTCTTGTTGGTCTTGTCTTTTTAGATGTGGAGCAAAAGCTTAACCTCCTTGATGTCACTCTTTGCGATGAGAGTGTCATGTGTAAGGGCACGTTTCTGCTTTGTTGTCTTCTTTGTCAAAATGTGACGCTTGAAGGCATGTTTTCTCTTAATCTTACCAGAGCCTGTGAGAGTAAATCTCTTCTTAGCACTGGAATTTGTCTTCATCTTTGGCATTGTACAAATTTTTTAATATATCTGACGCTTTATTTTATTTCTTACCTGTCTTTGGTGTGAGCATTATTATCATGCGTTTGCCTTCAAGTTTGGGCATCTGGTCTACCTTTGCCAACTCTTCCAAGTCATTTGCAAAACGCAACAACAATATCTCTCCTTGCTCTTTGAACATTATCGAACGCCCTTTGAAGAATACATAAGCTTTCACTTTTGCACCTTCTTTCAAGAACTCCTCAGCATGACGAAGTTTGAAGTTGTAGTCGTGATCATCTGTCTGAGGTCCAAAACGTATCTCTTTGACAACCACCTTTACAGCTTTCGCCTTCATCTCCTTCTGATGCTTCTTCTGTTGATACAAGAATTTTTGATAATCCAATATCTTGCACACAGGAGGTTCTGCATTAGGAGATATCTCCACCAAATCTAAATCCATGTCATCCGCCATTTTCAAGGCATCTTTTGTGGAATAGATTCCCGGCTCTTCTATGTTATCACCAACAAGGCGCACCTCTGGCACGCGTATCCGATTGTTGATTCTGTGTTCCTGTTCGTCTTGTTGTCCTCGACGAGGTCCACGCTGAGTGTTTTCAGGCTTTTCGATAGCTCTTGTTCTTTAAATTGTTACTGTTTCAGTTTACCTTCTTCGAGTATGCTCGCAATCTCGTTGTTTATCATGTCTGCAAACTCCTTGCATGTCATTACGCCCATGTCGCCCTGTCCCTGCTTACGTACACTTATTGTGTTTTCCGCAGCTTCTCGCTCGCCAACAACCAACAAGTAAGGAATACGTTTCACCTCATTGTCTCGTATTTTCTTACCTATCTTCTCGTTGCGGTCATCAATGACGGTGCGAATATCGTAATTATTTAGCAATTTAACAACTCTTTCTGCATATTCGTTATATTTTTCGCTCACAGGCAATACTACACACTGTTCCGGTGTAAGCCAAATAGGGAATTTACCCGCTGTGTGCTCTATGAGTACTGCTACGAAACGTTCCATACTTCCGAATGGTGCACGGTGTATCATCACCGGACGGTGCTTCTGATTGTCTGCACCTATATACTCGAGATCAAAACGCTCAGGTAAGTTGTAGTCTACCTGTATCGTTCCCAACTGCCATGAACGACCGAGTGCATCTTTTACCATGAAGTCGAGTTTTGGCCCGTAGAATGCCGCTTCGCCTGTCTCCTCGACATATGGCACGCCCTTCTCCTGACATGCTTCTACGATGGCACGCTCCGCCTTCTCCCAATTCTCATCTGTACCTATGTACTTCTCTTTGTTATTAGGGTCGCGAAGTGATACCTGTGTGGTGTAGTTCTTGAAGTCAAGTGTCTTGAAGATATACAAGATGATATCCATTACCTTCTTGAACTCGTCTTTTAACTGGTCAGGACGACAGAAGAGGTGTGCGTCATCTTGAGTAAATCCTCTTACACGTGTAAGACCATGTAACTCACCGCTCTGCTCATATCTGTATACTGTACCGAACTCCGCAAAACGCAATGGGAGGTCCTTGTATGAACGTGGTTTTGTGCGGTATATCTCGCAGTGGTGAGGGCAGTTCATCGGCTTCAATAGGAACTCTTCGTCCTCTGCTGGTGTGTGAATAGGTTGGAAACTATCCTTACCATATTTAGCATAGTGACCAGATGTCACGTAGAGGTCTTTATTACCGATATGAGGTGTTATAACCGGTTCATATCCATAGCTCTCTTGTACCTGCTTAAGGAAAGCTTCCAAACGAGCACGTAGACGAGCTCCTTTTGGTAGCCACATAGGCAAGCCTTGTCCTACACGCTGTGAGAAAGTGAAGAGTTCGAGCTCTTTGCCAATGACGCGGTGGTCACGTTTCTTAGCCTCTTCTAAGAGAGCTAAATGTTCATCGAGCATACTCTGCTTAGGGAATGTGATACCGTAGATACGTGTGAGCTGAGGACGCTTCTCATCACCTCTCCAGTATGCACCCGCTACATTGAGCAACTTGATAGCTTTGATAGGTGCAGTATTAGGGATATGTGGACCGCGACAGAGGTCGGTGAATGCGCCCTGTTCATAGAGTGTTATTGTACCATCTTCGAGGTCGTTGATGAGTTCAACTTTATATGTCTCAGCCTTGTCGTTGAACATCTTAAGTGCATCGCTCTTGCTGATATCCTTGCGTACATAGTCATTCTTCTGCTGTGCAAGTTCCTTCATCTTCTTCTCTATAGCAGGAAGGTCAGCATCTTTGATAGATACACCCTCGCCCGGGTCAACATCATAGTAAAAACCATTGTTGATAGCAGGTCCGATGCCAAATTTCATATTTGGGTAAAGAGCTTGAAGAGCTTCAGCCATAAGGTGAGCTGATGAATGCCAAAATGCATGTTTTCCCTCTTCGTCTTCCCACTTGTGAAGTTTTATTGCAGAATCTTCGTTTATCGGACGGGTGAGGTCGTACAACTGACCATTCACTGTGATACTGAGAACTTCCTTTGCGAGGCGAGGACTGATGGCTTCTGCTATCTCCATACCTGTTACGCCTGCGTTGAACTCGCGTACCGAACCGTCGGGAAATGTTATTTTTATCATTGTT
>CALAUL010000107.1 GCA_937892255.1 uncultured Bacteroidales bacterium
GATGATAATGGAGAGTTAGTGACGGGGTGCACGACAAATGAAGATGGAACATTTGTCCTGAATTTGCCCTTTGAAATCAGAAGTTGCAAGCTCATAACGAGTTTTGTGGGCATGAAGTCCGATACGCTTGTAGTCAGCAAGTTCCCTGATAATAACTTGGATATAGTATTGTCGACAGAAGAGGGAATGCTTGATGATATCACTGTTACTGCCGTGCGACGACTCTTTAAAGATAGAGGAGATATGATAGTTGCAGATGTTGAAAATACGATACTTGGCAGGAGTGGAACAATGGATAAACTTATGAATCAGATACCATTTGTTTCGGGTAGCGGAGGAGACTTTAGTGTCTTTGGAAGAGGTAAGGCACTGCTGTATCTCAATGGTCGCAAGGTACATAGCGCGGATATTCTGAATACGCTGTCTTCGGATAGAATAAAGACGGTGGAAGTCATAACAAACCCAGGAGCAAAATACCCGGCAGATGTGAATGCTGTTATTAAGATTTATACGATTGATAACCCTAATGGCTTGGGTGGTAATATCTTTGCTTATGCGATGCAAGGCAAGAAATTTTCGCATGTGGAGAATGTCTCTGTCGTATACAATCAGAATGATTTACAAATTGTAGGAGGTATAATGTATGCAAATTTGGGGTCGGAACAAAAAGCACAAGATTATAGTGAGGTGTTGTCGTATGAGTCTGTTAGTATCAATGACGTTGTTATCGATTATAGCGGGCGAAATATGATGGGCAATATGGAGGTTAATTATACAATTGACGAAAAGAGCAGTATCGGTCTGAACACTCAAGTTAATTGGGATAAAATACATCATGATGTTGACTTGAAAGAAGTTGCGCATTATACGCATGGAGTGGAGGATTTTAAATCTAATGGAATAAATGAGTCGAACAACAAACCCTTGAAATGGCTTACCAATGCTTATTTTAATACCCGATTCGGACGTAGTAGTCTGGAACTTACAAATGACTTGATGATAAATCGACAAAGTCATGAATTTCATTACAACGAGCAGAGTAATGCGAGCGTACAGACAAGAGGTAAAATGAAAGGTTTGATGAACTCGTTTATAGCAGATATAAGTTCTTCATTGGCGGAGAATATTCAGTTGAATTATGGCGCAGAAATAACCTATTCGCAAGAGAAACAATCATTTGATTTTGAACAACAGAATATAATCACCGGATTGCAGGAGACAGGAAGTGAACGACGCCAAGTACTCAATGCGGAATATGTCAATTTGAATTACCATCTCGGCAAGTGGAACCTTAATGCGGGTTTGCGTTATGAGTATACAGACCTTAACTATTATGAGAATGGAGTGAAAAGTGAAAGTCAGAGTCGAAATGGCAATGATTTGTTCCCTAATATGAATATCTCTTTTACTCCTACAGAAGTGATGAATATTAGTTTGGGATATAGACGTATTATTAGTCGCCCGATGTATCAGCAACTTAATGACAATGTGCAATATAATGCACGGTATCAGTATGTGCAAGGTGATTCACATTTGAAGCCGCAGTATACCAATTCGATTGAATTTTTAGCGTCGTACAAGAATGTACGTGTTATCGGAAGTTATGAACTTGTAGATGGAACAATAACAACAGGACGCAGTCTTTATGGAGACTCACAGGACATTATACTATCTAAAACGCTAAATCTTCCGAAGTATGAAAGACTTCAGTTGGGTGTGAATTGGTGGAGAAAAATTGGTATTTATACACCGTACGTAGAGTTGAATCTGAATAAACAAAATTTTGACTATGCTTTTATGGGGAGTAAAAGGGATTTTGGTGAGCCGTCTTATAGTTTTAAGTTACATCATACATTTACATTGCCAAAGGATTTTGAGATACAGTTGTTTGTGGATTATAATGGAGAGTATTTTAATGCCTTTAAACGCCATTCGGAGCAGTGGTCGAGTGTGTTAGCTGTATCTAAAGTATTAAACGGTGGTTGGTATGTGCAAGTGTCTGCCAATAATCTTTTTTGTTCAAATAAAAGCAGCATAACAACTTATTGTGATTGGATTAGAGATGCGACATATAACGAAAATGACTATCAGAATGTGCAGATTATGGTCTCGTATGATTTTAACTATAAGAATAAGAAACACAATACTTACACTAAGACATCAGAGATAAACAGATTTTAAACATTAAAAAACAGGACATGAAAGTGAGGATAATATTTATTGTATTGATGTGCGGTGTTTTATTAAGTTGTAATGCACCGAAGATGATTTTTTCGCACGAAGGTTGGCAGTTGGATACGTTGCGTTCAAGAGTGTCAAATTCTCAAAAGAACATGTTTATGAGGTTTTTAGAGAACAATGACCTTCGTCCATTTCCTACATTTACAGGTGATACGATGGATCTTCATTATTTTGTGACGGATAAGAATGCACAAACATATCCGTTCGATAAATATATGCGAGAGAAACTTAAATCGGTTCCTTTGGAAATAGACACCGTGTGTTTTATACTTGCGAATCAGTATGTTGTAGTGAAGCTGGGAGGACAAAGAAAGAAATTGGAGCCAGATATGGAGAACGTAAAAAACATGATAACAGGAGACTATAGTAGATATGTAAAGACGTCTTATAGTACGCCAACTACGAATATGTTGCCGAGTAAGGGTGAGTATTGGCGTAATTATATAAAGCTTAAAAGACAGAAATGTGTTTTGTGTGTAGACCGTATGGTCTTGAAGAACGTTCCTTATGCAATAATATATATTGTGCAAACGGAAGGAAGGGACATGCCTTTCTGCAGTAAATATGACGTTACAGATTTTGGTTCAATACAAGTCTTGTCAGATGTCTTGGATTATTATAATGGACTTTCTGACATTATTTTAGATGGCAATCAATAGTAGATATGGCATCGTTTCCTATATTGCGACAAAAAGATGTAATGGATTGTGGCCCCACTTGTCTTGCGATGATATGTAAATATTATGGTAAGTCTTATGGTGTTGAATATCTTCGTGATTTGTGTTTCATTACAAATGAAGGAGTTTCTTTATATGGTATTGTCTTTAAAGCTAATGGGACGGCATCTTTTCCCGAAAGTTTGCGAAGCCATACCTTAGAAGTCAGCCTGTCATTGATGGTAACAAGCGCTCCTTTGTGATTGCTTCCTATTACTGTGTCTATTTCTAAATCTCCAAATCTTTCTTTTAAGTCAACTATTGTCGGTCGATCTTCTATATCAACACGATTAGG
>CALAUL010000108.1 GCA_937892255.1 uncultured Bacteroidales bacterium
ATGAACGTCAAAGCCTTCGCCTTCGATGTAGACGGAGTACTAAGCCACACAGTAGTGCCTATGTTTCCTAACGGCGAACCTATGCGAATGGCGAATATCAAAGACGGTTATGTCCTTCAGCTCGCTGTAAAACTCGGATACAAGATAGCTATCATCACAGGAGGCAACACAGAAGCCGTTCGCACTCGCTATGAGGCATTGGGCATAAAGGATATTTACATGGGTAGAAGTTCCAAACTCGCTACATACAAGGAGTGGCGCGATATGCACGGACTTAAAGACAATGAGATAATGTACATGGGAGACGACATGCCCGACTTACCTATCCTTAAAACCGTCGGACTACCCGTCTGTCCTGCTGATGCTTGTATCGATGTCAAAGAGGTTTGCAGATATATATCTCCTTACTCAGGTGGAAATAGCTGTGTGAGAGATGTCATGGAGCAAGTACTTCGCGCTCAAGACAATTGGGGTAAAGACCTCACGTGGTAATAACACTTCACAACGGTAAGCTTATGTTTTTACACTTTCTCAAACTGCTACGATTTAACAACATCGCTTTCATAGCCTTGTTTCAAATCATCATACGCTACTGCATAATATTGCCCATTCTCGATATACACCATATCGAACCGGCACTTACCAATGTGCAATTTGTAATACTCATCTTGGCAACGATACTCATCGCAGCGGGTGGTAATGTCATCAATGACTACTTCGATATCAACACCGACAAGATTAACCGCCCCGAGGAGGTCGTGGTAGACAAACACCTCGACAGACGTACTGCGATACTCATACACGTCATACTGACCCTCATAGGCGTCTTTATAGGTCTCTACTATGCATTCCTCTTTCATAACGAGAACTACGCTCTTACATTCATCGGCGTACCTATAATACTATGGTTCTATTCGACAACATTCAAGAAGCAGATGCTCGTCGGCAACCTCATTGTCGCTATGCTTACCGCATTGACAGCGTTGCTCGTTGTATCATTTGAATTTGCAGCCCTCAGCCTCGTCAATGATCATGAGATAACCGAAAGCACAGCATGCAAGCAAGCTTGGTTTGTCACATCTGCCTTTGCATTCTTTGCGTTTATTACCAACCTCAGCCGTGAGATAGTCAAGGACTTGGAAGATATAGAGGGGGACACAGCCATAGGCTGCAAGACACTGCCGATAGAGATGGGTACCAAATACTCAAAGATTATCATAATACTACTGCAACTCTTTATGATTACCATATTGTGGTTGGGTCTTATAGCCATAGACAAACATATCAACTGCCTGAGAATAGCTATACCGCCTGCCACACTCATCTCCCTCTCTACACTATGGAGTATCGTCCTACTGACTAAAGCACAGACCAATAGACAATACCACAGAGTAAGCACCGTCTGCAAACTGACAATGCTCATCGGAACTCTCTCTATAGTATATCTCTATATCATCAGATAATACAAACTAACAAATACATAACACCATGCTTAATACACTGTTAAATCATAGAAGTATACGCAAATACACCTCGCAAGAGATTAGCGATGAGTTGCTCAACGAGATCATCTATGCCGGCATGAAAGCTTCCAATACTGGCAACATGCAACTATACAGCGTCATCGCTACTCGTGATACCCAACTCAAAGAGCAACTTGCTCCCACACACTTCAATCAGCCCATGATAACAGGCGCACCCGTAGTGCTTACATTCTGCGCTGACGTCAACCGCTTCACCAAATGGTGCAACATGCGCAATGCAGAAGTGGGCTTTGACAACTTCGAGTCGTTTATAACCGCAACTGTCGATACATGCCTCTTCGCACAGAACGTATGCCTTGCCGCCGAAGACAAAGGTCTTGGCATCTGTTACCTCGGCACTACGACATACAATGCCGACAAGATATCGGACATACTCAACTTGCCCAAAGGTGTCGTTCCGATTACTACCGTCACACTCGGCTATCCGGCAGAGGAAGGTGTCGTATCGGATCGCTTACCTATCGATGGCATATTGCACAAGGAGACATACAGCGACTACACAGCAGAAGAGATCAATGCGATATACGAGAATATGGAACAAGACCCAGCCAACGACAAGTTTGTCAAGGAGAACAAAAAAGAGAACCTCGCACAAGTCTTTGCCGAAGTACGATACACTAAGAGTGCCAACGAACATTTCAGTGTTGTCATGAAAGAGTACATCAAGCGTCAAGGTCTTTTGTAAGAGCCTGCTACACAATAGAATAGACTCAACGAGCGCCGACTGTGCAACACACAGCCGGCGCTCGCTACTTCGGGGAGGGGATAGCTTTGAGTTACTACTCAAACATCTTTAACTCGACCACTCAAACGGATTTGAGTCTATTACTCAAACGGCGTGAAGCTTTCCACCAACACCAAGCGTTGCTTCCCAGCAAAAGCTCGTGTTGCTTCCCTGCAAAGAGAGACGTTGCTTAGAAGCTTCACAACGTCTTACTCGACCACTCTCTCCGCCTTGACTCGACCACTCTCTCAGCGTTGAGTGGACTACTCAAATGTCATTGACTAAACTAAATCACAGATTATCAGTGTTATACGAAAACAAACGACTTCTATAAAGTTTTGATTATTTATCTTTTGCTCAATGGGAAGTTTTTTCATATCTTGCAGTCGTTTAGATGTTCGTTTTATGCCTATATCAAACTGTATGTACAGCACATATTTACCATCTATGTACCCCGTTTGACAAAGGAAACGACAGACAAACGCCTATTTAATAACCTTAATAGCCGTATTTCGACAAGTTGTCATAACAATTTGCTATGCTCTTGACGATGTATGACACCAAATTACTAACAACTTAACAATATGAATATGAAGAGATTTGTTTCATTAATGCTGTTATTAACTACATTATTCGGATTAGCTGCATCTGCACAGACAAAGAAAGTTTCTGTTCTCGGAGATTCTTACTCAACATTTAAGGGTTACATACCTACGACACACTTCACCTTCTACCCCGACGCCAACAATGATGTCAAGGAGGTTGAACAGATGTGGTGGAGCTTGTACATAAAGGCTAAAGGCTATCAGTTGGAAAAGAATGACTCATGGGGCGGTACAACAATATGCGGTACAGGCTACGGAAAGATGGATTCTTCACATTCAGCTTTCACATCACGCGTCGATTCTCTCGGTTCTCCTGATATTATATTTGTCTTCGGTGGTACTAATGACGCATGGGCTGGCTCTCCTGTGGGTGAATACAAATACGCCGATTGGACAAAAGAGGATTGCAAGTCTTTCAGACCGGCACTCGCATGTCTGTTGGACACTCTCATCAAACGCTATCCAAAGGCTAAGATATATTCTCTTCTCAACTCAGAACTACGCGAAGAGATTAACGAGTCTATGCGTACCGTTTGCAAACACTACAACATACAGCTCATCGAACTTCACGACATAGAGAAGCAAAACGGACACCCTTCAGTAAAAGGTATGCAAAGCATTTGTGACCAATTACTCGAAGCTATAAAAGAGTAAAAGACCTAAGAGGTCTACATATATATTTATCTGCACACCCTCTGCACCCCATGCAGAGGGTATTTTTTTCTACGGACAACTACCTGATAAGAATGGTGAGGAATGGTAAAGTGCAACATCATTACACTGCTCATGGTCTATCCTCATTGGCTCTTCATATTGGCGGGATTGGTTATCCGACAGCTTCGTCTGTCAGCATTTGCAACACTGCATGTTGTGTTCAAAGACGAACAACTTCGGGCAGAGTGTAATATTGCTGTATGTAAAGAGAAAAAAAATGATTGAAGCGAAGTATTATAACAACGCAAAGCAAATCCTAAAAAAAGCTTGTTCTGTTTCTTTCGTGTGTTTCGTGTCTTTTTTACAAAGCAAACAAAAAAACTGAATTTTGTTTGCTAATCAAAATCTTTATTGTATATCTGCAATGTCTGTGTTACGCTTCGGGCGGCTCGGACAGCCCTCACCCTCAATAATGAATAATTGTTGAGGGTGTTGTATTTAAAAGTCAAATATTTCTTCTTCCCCCTTAAAGTAATACTTACCATGTATATTGTGTTTTGAAGACAATGCCAACCAACAGCAACAAATGTCTTTCAACAACTGCTGCATACAAATAGAAAAGGCGATGTAATCTCTTACACCGCCTTTTGCTACCAATTATCTATCCTCTTACTTGATGTACACCTTCTTAGTGAGTTTATCAGTAACCACGATGAACATACCTCTTGGTAAGTTGTCTGTCTGATAATATCTCATGCCTCGTAAGTCATATACAGCAAACTCATCCGTTCCGTCTACTACGACAGCATTACCTACAACCTTTATTGATATTACATTATCTTCAAGTTGGTCTATACCAGTCTGAACGCCTGTTTCCTCGAAGTATGCTATCAACTCGATGTCTTCAATAGCTGAGATAAGACGATTAGGAGATGTCTCTCCGTCGTTCCAACATACAAATTTTGCTCCTTCGAAAGGAATTGCATTGATAGTCACCAAAGAACCGTATGCAACCAACATGTTATCTCCGCCTTCAACAGTACCAAGGTCATTAGCACTATATGCTACAACAGAAATCATCTCTTTGCCGAAGATTGCCGTATACTCAGTATCAGCTTCAACAATCACTGTCCGTTCCGCTGTTGTAACGCCATCACTCCACTGTATGAAGATGTAGTTTTCTGCAGGAACAGCGGTCAACACCACTTCACTATTATAGTCGTAAGTACCAACACCCTCAACGGTTCCTTGACCTTCCACTATTGCAGATACCTCGAACTGATTGATAGCAAAGATTGCTGTATACGTAACATTGCCTTCAACTGTGATAGTACGTTCTGCCTCGGTGTTGCCATCACTCCACTGTACGAAGTGATGATTAACTGCCGGTGTTGCCGTAAGAGTAAGTTCCTTTCCATAGATGTATGTACCACCCTTAGAAACGACACCATTACCCTCTTTCTCAACAACGATAGTGTATCTGTTCTTTGTAAACTTAGCTGTGTATGTCATATCGCTTGTCACAACTACTTTACGCTTCGCTGTAGCTACACCATCTGTCCACTTTTCGAATGTATTGTGTTCATCAGCAACTGCCTCTATGACAACTTCCGTTCCGTACGGATAACTTCCTGCTCCATTAACCGTTCCATTGCCATTTGCTTCCAATGTTAGAGTGTACTCTTTTATAGTGAACGTTGCCAAATATGAAGCGTCAGCAGTAACCTCTATCTCTCGTGGATTATCTGTATTTCCGTCTGACCACGATACAAACTCGTTGCCGGTATTTGCGTTTGCTGTAAGAGTCACCTTTGTTCCGTAAGGATAAGTTCCTCCACCCGAAACTGTACCCTGACTCCCTCCAGATACACTTATATTATATGAGTTGATCTCAAATGTAGCGTCTATCTCAGTGTCTCCCTTTATTGTCACGTTGTAAGTAGCAGCTGTAACGCCTGTACTCCACTGCTTGAAGTGGTAATGCTCATCAGGTGTTGCTGTCAATGTCACTACCGAACCAGCATTGTATGTGCCATCTGAATTAGCTTTTCCTGCCACTGCTACAGTACCACCATTGCCCACATTCAAAGTGAATGTATGTGTATTGATAGCAAACGTAGCTGTGTATGTAGCGTCACCCTTGACTGTCACTTCTCGTGTTGCGTTTGTAT
>CALAUL010000109.1 GCA_937892255.1 uncultured Bacteroidales bacterium
CTCGCGACCCCAACCTTGGCAAGGTTGTGCTCTACCAACTGAGCTATTTCCGCATCAGAGAGAACCATTGTTCCCTTTTGCGTCTGCAAAGGTAATCTCTTTTTTTATTTCTGCAATAGATACACGAATATTTTTTTGATTTACACTCATGCATCGAGGCAGTGTATAACTGACTTGCGAACTAAGAATGTGCGTGGTAATATACGAACAACAGCTCAATTATTATCAAGAAAACCATTGACATAGAAGCTACTTAGAGACTACATGTTGAATTTCAGTCCGACATCGACACCATGACGACTATGGCCTGAGTGTTTACCCACGGAGAATCGTCCCTCGTATCCAATTTGAAGAGAGACAAGAAGATGACCCTTACTTTTCATAAGCCACGACAGATGCGGGCTGATGGCGATATAGTCTGATGTCTCGTATTCGTATTGAGCCTGCATTGCGGCTTGTTCGAAGTAATAACCCTGTGGAAGAATGTGGATATTGGTGAGCATTTCGTTGTCAGATGTATCGATGACATATTTGAGGTTAAGTTTTGTCGTAAGGAGCTGATTATACAGAGGGAGGAACAATGCCCCGTTGGCATGGAGTGAGACATTGCTTCGTCTTGATGAGAATTTCGTCGGATAGAACAGCATACGGTCTGTTTTAGTACATTGACCGAATGACAGGCCCCAATATCCGCTTTCCTGCTGCTTACGATAGCTAATCAGCACATCTCCATGAGCACTCTCTGAACGACGTACTTTGCCATACTGCACATAATGATAGGCATTACCGTTATATTCTCGTCGTTGTATAGGTTTGAATCCTACGACAGCGTTGCTGCTGAGCTCTACGGATAACTTATGACGAGACAGCTGTACAGACAATAGACCTCTTACGCCTTTGTCATGGGTAAAACCGACACGTTTGTCCTCTGTTCGCTGTCGCACCTCCGACTCACCGCCGTATAGCAACAACTCACCATTGAGAGAGAAATCGCCGTTGTCATACTCAACATTAAGCAGTCCGCTATGTCGCTTTTGGTCGTAACGATGTGATGGGAATTGAGCAGAGGAGTACGGCTGTCGTTGTCCGAACCACAAGGCCTCGACGGAGTTAATCCATATCGTCTTATCGTTGCCAAAACGAGATATGGAGACATCTTCCGCCACCGAGCTATAACCATAGGCAAGCATGACGACAGACTTTCCAGTCTTCATGCCAAGCATAGGACGAATGGTGTAGGAGCTGTAGACATTCTTGTTGCGAATATCCTTTTGTTTGGCTGTAGAAGCGGCAAGGAAATGACACTCTCCGCCCATTCGAAAAAGTCCGTCAATGGGTTTGTATAAGATATTGCCTTTGAGAGCATAAAATTCTGACACCTGATTACCGGGCTGATTGTCGGCGAGAAAAAAAGGGTTGCTTTGAGCAAAAGTGAGCATACTCCAGCATTGTTCGCGACGGTCGTAGTATTTATAGACAAACTCACCACCGGCAGAGAGATTATCCTTTATTGCAGTTCGGCCTACGGCTTTGACGGAGTATACCGACTGACGTTTGGGTTCGAAGACATTACGAAAACTGCCGTTGGTTGTCGAAGTGCCAACACGGACACTGACGAGCTTGCCGCTATCGAGCGAGGCTGGCAGAATCTGTCCTTTGCCGAAATATTGCATCGGGTCGACATCTGACTGTGCATTAGTCGAAATAGACATCACAAGTGCCACTATAACGCCAATAAACCTTCTCATTTTAAGTTTTTCAAAGATGGAGGATAGCATGGTTCGAAATCTTCTGAGGAGTTGTTGGTGTCCTGATATACCGAGAAACCCATTTTAGTTGATGCCTCGACATTGAGTTTACGTCTGACAGAAGTACCTGCTGCAGAACCTTTCGTCATGAGAGAGTAGCCACCATCAACAACGCCCGACAGACGTTTGTAGCGATTGGTAGCATCGAAGCACTCCACTCCGTCATATATCCACGAATACGGCACGCCCATATAATGAGTAGAACTTGATGGCATACTCGGGTTTGTAGTGTCGTACTCCTTTAAGTACGTCAATTCATCACCTTGAATACCGAACAATACAAAAGCCGGGTCGAAAATAGAGCATACGCAAGACGTTGACGTGCCATTGCGCCACAATAGTTTCAGCAGTTTCTTGTCGGGAGTGGCAGGTGGCGACTGTTTTGTCAGATTAGCATTGACATCGTAGCAAGCCCAATAGCCCTCTTTGGAGAGGTCAACAGACTCGGTATTTCCCAGTGCGATATGATTGACGCAATTGGGAGCGACGACAACATCGCTGCCCGGAGCAATTGGATAGTCGGAGCCATCACCGGGAAATTGCCACAGAAAATTGGCGACGACAGTTCTATCTGTATAGTAATCGACAAAAAACGACTTACTCGAAGCCCTTAGCGGGAAAACGAAGCCAAGGCATAGTTTATCGAGATATGCAGTATCGGCAGAATTGTTGTGGAGGATAAGATATTGGTCGTTGTAATAAGTAGAACCTGATGCTCCGACGCAACCGGAATAGTAAATTTCGCTTATCACAATCTGTCCGCTTTGCGAATAGTTCATCTGCATATCACAAGACACGGAGTCATCGCTGCGCAACACGACATCGGAAAGTTGACCGCTGAAAAGATGAATGACATTATTGCTTGCATATTTCACATTTGCCGTGATGTTGTATACCCCCGAAGAGACTCGTATAATAGCTTGACTTTGCAAAGGCACTTCGTATGTTGACGTAATACCTTCAGAACTCACCAAGTTGATTTTAACCGTGGCATTTTGTCCCATGTCGAGCTCTGTTGTGAAGTTCAAATTAAGAATCAGTTCGCCATTTTCGGGCATTTCCGAATCGTCGCAACTGTACAACATAGTCGCTATCACCATCAGCACAAATATTTTAACATACATCATAGACATTAGAGTTTAATTCGCATATCGCAACCGAAATATATGTCGGTATTTTTATAGACATATTGATCTGACGACTTGAGATAACGTTGCGGTTTGCTATTGGTGAAATTGTTGGCATAGACGGAGAGTTGAAGCCACTGTCCTATCTCTTTCGTTATACGCACATCAGCCATGGCATAAGGTTTGGGTGCGTCTTCCAACAAGGCATTCTCTTGCAGGCGTTGCAGATAGACACTTGTATGAGCCATAGTCTCCTCGTCCATCGTCATGCCGTAGACGAACTCTCGATTTTCATTTACATAAGCCAGCGGCTCAACGACCTTCACACCGTCAATCTCTGTTATCGGCGACGTCACACTTTTGCGCTGTTTGTCAATCCAGACGCACTGACCTTTAAAAGAGAAGACAAATCCAAGGGACGGAATGCGCGTAATGAGACGCAGATTAGTATTGAAACGCTTATTATGTGAGACGTTAAATATCGACTTACCACAACAAGCTGCTGCCCATTTACGATTCTCTCCGTTTATGGCTCCCGACGTGTAATATGCATGGATATTGTTGTCGGTACGTTTCACATCAAGATAGATACCATCGAGCATTATTTGAGTATTGAGGCACTCAATCTTGCCGAAGTCCATTGTAAATTCGACACCGTTTTTCGTATGAGATAAGTTACTTGTCGGGGTGAGGAAATTCATGAAAGTAACCTCATTTTTATACGGCACCTCCTTCCCTCCGACAGAGAGGACTCCATCGACAAACTCGGCAGGTTCTGATGTCATCTCGTAGACTCTGTAAGACATGGGCCAGACATCCGAAGCGAACGAAAAGCCATTGTCTAACACCTCCCGAAAGAGCGATGCAACAAGATTAAAGTGTGCACCTTGTTTTACCTCTAAGCCGATTTCATAGTTTACACTTCGAGGCAAATCGAGGCAATACAAACGTGTATCTTCAAGCACCAAAGTAGAGAAGAGTGCCGTTCCCTTTTGCGTAGCATTATCGATATACGAGTAGCTCAACACATCGTGATAAGCGGGATCGGGATAAAGATGTGCCAAAGTAGGCATTTTGTACTGAGCACCTATACCCGCTCTCAAAGCCCATGTAGAGAGAGGTTTATCTTTCATGACAAATCTTAAATTGAGACGCGGTTCGATACACATATCGAAGTCGTACTCCTTAGCCATGACCTTAGTAAAACGTCCCCCCATTTGAAGTTCCAATCGCGAGTTGTTCATCGACAGTCGCAACTTCTCCTCTGCAAAGAAAGATACATCGCCGATAAATGGCACGTCTTTGAACGACCTCGGGCGAACGCCGGTAGGCAAAAAACTGCCCGACTTACCTTCGCCATTATTGCCTTTGAGATTATACTCCACACCGGCTAACAGGCTGCCTGTTATACGATTAAGGGAGTGAGCGATATTAGCGGAAAGCTTCATCTGCAATGTCTGAGGTTTGCCGTCGACGGTCATAATCTCGTCGTACACTTCGGGATAGAAAGCACCCTCATTCAAACCGCCGTCGAGTACCGTTGTGTATGGCGTCGGGAGTTCTGCCACATGAGAGTTGAGGACTTCGGACACCTGATGTTCGGTACTTGCCGAAGCTGTGAATCGCAATGAAGTGAGCCACGGTTTGTTTAGAAGCCAATTGGCGTTCATATTCAATCTGAGGCTGTTGCAATTCTCATCGACATATTCGTATGACAACTTGTCGGGGTCCGACTCGTTGGAGTTGTTGGAGATGTAACCTAATAGTTTTCCGTTGAAGAGAATCTTCGTATCGGCAATATTATACACGTCGCTATAAGCCAGTTGAGCTGTCACACGATTAAACTTTGTCGAGTTGGAACGTACATCTTTATAGCTGTTTGCATAGTCAATATCGGCAGCCAGGACAGCACCTCTGTTTCCTACCGACATGCCACGGCCTACGGACACAGATTTGAGCTTAGGATCGACCTTCAGAGTGACATTAAGAGGCGAGACTCCGGCACGCGTCTTCACCATTACGGCGCCTGAAGTCATATTGCCGTATTCGGCAGAAGCCACACCTCTGACAACCTCGACGCTCTCTATCCTATCCGTAGAGACGACACGTGTATCTACTCCGCCACCTGTAGCATTAGGGAAGTCCGACACCTTTGAAGATGCCGAAGAGAAGACCTGCATATTGGCATCGTTGGAAATCTGAACATTGTCTATGAGGAGGGACGTACCCATGGCGGACGTTGCGTCGTTGGAATCAACCTCGCGAAGGGCAAGAGTAGAACGTTCGTTGAGAGACGGATTATTGGTAACCCCACCGGGAAGAAGCTGCAAAGCATCGGAGAGACTCACCGTCTGCTGATGTTCAAAGGCTGTGCGGTCAATGACAGAAGACGTACCCATGCCACTACCATGTCGAGCTGTGACCATAACATCGTCAAGTTCGTAGCTCTCGAGTTGCATTCTCACATCAAGGTTTTTATCCTGCGGAACAGCAACGACCTCGAAGTCTGTACGATAGCCCATCAAACGAAACTCCATCTTCCACTCTCCTTGCGGGAGAGACTTGACGGAGAAATTACCATCAGCATCACTCACTGACAAAAGCTCCAAATCCGGCACTATGACAACGACACCGAAAAGAGGCCCATCAACAGAAGAGACATTACCCTTGATATCATACAAAGTTTGCGCCCCAAGACAAGAGACGCAAAACAATAAAAACAATATATGAAATACCTTTTTCAAATGTTACCTTTTCAATATAAGGCGTCCACCTCCAACAACAAGCCCTTTGTACGAATCATTCACCCTTCGACCTTTCAAGTCGTACAACAAACCATCGTCGTGAGATAAATCAACTTTAATGTCTGTTATTGGCGTGATAGCATTTTTGACATTATAAAGATATGCACCTCCACAGTTGGTCAAATCGTTCGTTGTACCTTTGTAGAGAATATCCGTTGCAACGAAGTATTCACCATTGAAAGCAACAGCATAACCTACAGCCTCACCTGTTGACGTGATCAGACGCACTGCCGGTTGCCACTGTTCATCTTCAAACTTGTATATATACCCGTCACCGTTCTTATTGCTTCCTATAGCCAATGTATTTTCATCGGAGAATGACAAAGAAAAGCCCCATGATGATGTCACGTTAGCCGGACTGTCTATAACATGAGTCACTTCCCAACCACTTGAGAGCTTATCAATAATCAACACCTTGTAACAACCGGTAGAGAGACCTACGGCTATTCTGTTGCCCTTCATGTCGATACCAATAGTATTTATTCGTTCTATGCCGCCATAACCCGACAAAGAGACAGTATCAGAAGCGACAAAAGTGCCTCCGTTCTCTTCGAACAAGAATAGAACAGTATCTGCAACAGCTGTACTCTCGCTGTCGACAAAACCGACACAACCAAGCATATTGCCACTCAGAACGCATGGAGCATCAACATTGACATTAAACGTAAATACCCTCTCGTGGCTATCTGCCATAAGCTTGTATACATTCAACACCTTATCGTCGACACTCGCGAAATAGTTTCCGTCCAAATCCAACAACAGATTAGACTTAGTTCTTTTGATACTATCCGAAGGATGAGAAGAGACACCTTCTGAAGTCTTGTCAAACAAATAGAAATACTTTGCCGTACTGGCAAGCACTCCCAATCTGCCACCTGAGGCACAAATCTTAAATCCGAAGAATTTACGATTTTGGACACCACCCTCTTTGACTGTTTCGAGCTTCTTTGCACCGTCATGAGTCATCAGATACGAATCGACAATCGACTCTACCTTGGTAGATGCCCCACTGACAAACAAAGTATCATTTGAAAAGACTGCGCTATAGCCATAACTCTGACCTGAAATATTAGGCGAGAGGATCTGCGGATTGTCCAACACCACAACGTCCTGTGCTGCACCCCCTACTATCGCAAACACAAGTCCCCACACCAATGCAATAATATCTTTCATACGCATAAACATAGGTTTTTATTAAATAATATATTCCGCACAAAGATACAAAGCAATAATCACTTAAGCAACAAGACTAACAATTCTTTTTTACAAAATATCAGACCACACGTATCAAATATCACGCCGGCTAAACTCACAACCGCAATATAGCTGATTATAAAATCCACCCTCTTTTAACAACTCATTACGTCGCTCTTGCAATCCACCCTTACGCCAATTTTGACTCCAATACTCTACCTCTCCGACTTTATCCATTGCATACATTCCAGCTCGGTCGATCTGTTTAATACTCTTCCAACGCGACGAAGCCAATGTCGTTGTAAAGAATCGCACTCCCAACTGTGCGGCACACTCCGCAGTGGCTAACATTCGCATATTAAAACACAACTGACATCGTCCGCCTCGCTCTAGCTCACTCTCAAAACCAGCAACACACTTAAGCCACATTTCATGGTCATAATCCCCATCTATCCATCTTATGCCCAAACTCTCGCACTGACGAATACTCTCCGCCTTGCGTATCTCATACTCCTCCAAGGGATGTATATTAGGATTGAAATAGAATACAATAGGTTTTATTCCATTGTACAAAAGACACTCTATAATAGCCGAAGAACACGGAGCGCAACACGCATGAAGCACTACACTATCGGAGCCATCAGGCAGACAAACAGCAGGTGGTTGATATTTCATAATTACTAACGAATAAGTATTAGAACAATTTATATAATATGCTCCTTAAAAAACAATGTATTATTTGCTATGCAGTTAATCTATGCAGGACCACTGCAGAACCATTGCAATAGCACTGCAGAGCCATTGCAAAGAAATCTTTCATCATACCTCCAATGTACTTATACTTAGCAAACACTCAAATAATACTATAAGGATATTTAAATACCATTTAAACATCGTTTAAACACCATTTAAATCCCTTTTAAACAATCACAAAAGAGCAAGACTGTAATCTTAAATAGCAAAAAGAGACATGCCGTTAGTGGCATGTCTCTACTATTATCATATTCTGACGTTAAGCCATTCTGTAATCTGCAATATTCTCCTCTGCTTGGAACTTACGGATGAAAGTAATATGCTTTTCAACCTCAGCTTCAGCATAGCGTATATAATTAGCAGCCGAACGAGCGAACATCTCTGCGTTCTTGTTTGCATCCTGAAGAAGGAGATGACCCATGATAGTATGAGCACACATCTCAACAAGGCGACGAGCCATAAGATCAAGAACTTCTTGGTCTTTAAGCTCAGTTATCTGATTAATAGCCATTGCAGCCTTATCTGCCATATCCTTAAGCTTATTCTTCAAGCCCTCGAACTCAGGAGCACAAATCTGAGTCTCATACTCCTTAACCTGTGCAAGGTAAGCACCTGTTGTCACGTAGCGAATAGCAGCAACAACCTGCAACTGTGTTGTACCCTCATAGATAGAAGTGATACGAGCATCACGATAGATACGCTCGCAAGCGTAATCCTTCATAAAACCCGAACCACCATGAACCTGAATACAATCATATGTATTCTGGTTAGCGAATTCACTACCCATAGCCTTTGCAAGAGGAGTAAAAGCATCGGCGAGCTTAGCGTACTTCTTCTGTTCCTGACGCTCCTCTGGAGTAAGTTTGCGTTCCTTAGCTATATCATCAAGAGCCTTGTATACGTCAACAAAACGAGCTGTTTCGTACAAAAGGGCACGTGTAGCATCGAGTTTAGCCTTCATATTAGAAAGGAGCTCTGCGACAGCTGGGAATTCGATAATAGCCTTACCGAACTGCTTACGATCTTTAGCATAAGCAAGAGCCTCATTGTATGCACACTGAGAAATACCAACACCTTGCGCAGCGATACCAAGACGAGCACCATTCATAAGAGCCATAACGTACTTGATAAGACCGAGCTTACGATCACCACAAAGTTCTGCCTTAGCGTTCTTATAAACAAGCTCACATGTTGGAGAGCCCTTAATACCCATCTTATTCTCGATACGACGAACATTTACACCACCCTGACGCTTGTCATAGATAAACATCGAAAGACCGCGACCATCATGAGTACCTTCCTCTGAACGTGCAAGAACTAGGTGAATATCAGCATCACCATTAGTAATGAATCGCTTAACACCGTTAAGCAACCAACAGCCATCAGCCTCGCTGTAAGTAGCCTTAAGCATTACAGACTGAAGATCAGAACCTGCATCAGGTTCTGTAAGGTCCATAGACATTGTCTCACCTGCACAAACACGTGTTAGGAAACGCATCTTCTGGTCTTCGTTACCAAACTCATAAAGAGTCTCAGCACAGTCTTGAAGACCCCAAAGATTCTCAAAACCAGCATCAGCACGGCTTACCATATCGGCAGCCATGATATAAGGTACTATAGGGAAGTTAAGACCACCAAAACGGCGAGGCATAGCCATACCCATAAGACCTGCCTTACGAGTAGCATCAAGATTCACAGAAGTACCAGGAGCGTATTCTACGCGTCCGTTTTCACATTTAGGGCCATCATGGTCAACACCTTCAGCGTTAGGCCAAACGATTTCGCCACATACTTCACCTACAATCTCAAGTACCTTATCATAGCTATCCATTGCATCCTCAAAATCTTGAGGAGCATAATCATATTTCTCTTTGTCGGCATAGTTGCGCTCTTTGAGCTCAACGATACGCTGCATCAACGGATGATTCAGATGATGCTTTAGTTCCGGGGTATCTGTATAGAAATTTGCCATTTTACTTACTATTCTTCTTGTAATACTTAATCATCTTCGGAACAACCTCTTCAACTGTACCGTTGATAACGTAATCTGCTATAGTGTTGATAGGAGCATCAGGATCGTTATTGATAGAGATAATCATCGAACTCTCCTGCATACCTGCGATATGTTGTATCTGACCAGAAATACCACATGCTATGTAGAGTTTCGGACGAACAGTGACACCTGTTTGACCTATCTGACGATCGTGGTCACAGAAACCAGCGTCAACAGCTGCACGGCTTGCGCCAACCTCAGCGTTGATTGTCTTAGCCAATTCGAAAAGCATGTCGAAATTCTCTTTAGAACCCATGCCATATCCGCCAGCAACAACGATAGGAGAGCCCTTCAAATTGTTCTTTGCTTTCTCTACATGACGTTCGATAACCTTAACCACATAGTCTGCATCAGAGACATACTTAGAAACATCGTGCTTAACGACTTCACCTTTGTAGTTTGCATCGAGTATTTCTTTTTTCATCACACCCTCACGAACAGTAGCCATCTGTGGGCGGTTCTCAGGATTGACGATAGTAGCAACTATATTACCACCAAAAGCTGGGCGTATCTGGTAAAGAAGATTCTCGTAAGTCTTTCCAGCCTTCTTATCTTCATGAGGTCCTATCTCAAGAGCTGTACAGTCAGCAGTTAGACCACTGAACAATGCTGAAGACACACGAGGACCGAGATCACGACCGATAACTGTAGCACCCATAAGGCATATCTGAGGCTTTTCTTCTTTAAAAAGATTTACCAATACAGCAGTATGAGGCAATGATGTATAGGGATAAAGACCATCAGCGTCGAATACATGCAATTTATCCACTCCATAAGGGAAAATCTGCTTTTCGATACCATCTAAACCACTACCAGCAACTACAGCCTCAAGCTGACAACCGAGCTGATTAGCAAGAGAACGACCTTTTGTAAGTAGCTCCAAACTAACGTCTGCTACTGTTTTCTCTTCTATTTCACAATATATAAATACGTTATTCATCTTTTGTTCTCCTTTCATTAACCAATAGTGTGATTAGCCAACAATTCAACAATAAGACCTTCTATATCAGCGTCTGAGCCTGTCATAGTCTTGCTTTCCTTTGCTTGGAATACAATATTCTGAATAGTCTTCACCTTTGTTGGCGAGCCATTAAGACCACACTGCATCACGTCACCGTTAACATCTGCGAGCGACCACTCTTGAATTGTAAGAGCTGGATTCTTCTTGTAAAGCTCTGGATACTTCGGAGCATTTTGTGCTATCTCAGAAGGAGTAAGAGCATATTTATATGCCTGAACACGTTTAGCATTACGAGGACGACAAGCGTCAGCCGAACCTGTCACAGTCAAAACGATAGGGAGAGGACCTTGAACTGTCTCTACGCCACCATCTATATGGCGTTTAACAGTGATAGTCTTCTCATTAATATCGAGAATTTTCTCTGCATAAGTTATTTGAGTAAGTCCGAGCTTTTCAGCAACCTGAGGACCTACCTGTGCTGTATCGCCATCGATAGCCTGACGTCCACCAATGATAATATCGAAATCTCCGATTTTCTTTATAGCAGTCGAGAGAGCATACGAGGTAGCTAAAGTATCAGCACCAGCAAATGCTCTATCCGTAAGGAGGTAACCACCATCAGCACCGCGGAACATACCCTCACGGATAATGTCGGCAGCACGACCTGGTCCCATTGTTAGAATTGTAATTGTAGAATCCGGATAACGGTCCTTGATCTGAAGCGCTTGCTCCAAAGCGTTAAGGTCCTCCGGATTGAAGATAGCCGGCAACGCAGCACGATTTATTGTGCCTTCCGCTGTCATGGCATCTTTACCCACATTGCGGGTATCAGGAACCTGCTTAGCAAGTACAATGATTTTATATCCCATCTTGTAGCTTTTATATTTATACTAATTTATGTTTCTTCAAAACAACGGTTGCAAAAATATAAAATCCTTAATGAAATAAAAAAATTATTGCCAAAAATCAGTCAATTCGCATAATAATACGTATATACACCACCTTTAAATTCGTTTTTTCGACATATACAAAAAGTGGCTAAAAGGCAATAAGCCCTTAGCCACTCTGTATTATTTTCGTTATAGATTCGTTCTACCTTGAAAGAATCGACATCTAACGATGAAACTCAACAAGTTCTCCGGCCGAAGTAGCCACATCGTAGATGAACTTTTCCTCATAGCCCGTAGAGTTGATAGGTGCAAGAGGTGAAATCAGCGGACGTGCAATATTTTGAGAAGAGAGAAGAGCATTGGAAGTCTCCTTTTTCTGTGTTGTAGTCAGCGGAGTGAGAGCATTGTCATTATGACGCAATTCGACTGCCGTACGCAAACGCAAAACACCGCCCAATGTTGAACGGATCTTCAATGTCTTGACATTGCCATCTGCCCAAGTAAGTTCTTCTATGACAAAGCCACCGCGACAACGAAGTCCTTTAACCGTTCCGTTTTGCCACACATCAGGCAGAGCCGGCAGGACATCTACAACACCGGCATGACTCTGCACCAACATCTCCGAAATACCGGCAGTACAACCGAAGTTGCCATCAATCTGGAATGGCGGGTGAGCATCGAAAAGATTAGGATATGTACCTCCACGTTGTCCAAAAGTCACGATAGCCGGTTGAATCTGATCGGTGATGAGCTTGTATGCATGATTGCCATCGAGAAGACGCGCCCAACAGCAAACCTTCCAGCCCATTGACCAACCTGTAGATTGGTCTCCTCGGCCTTCAAGAGTCTTTTTACAAGCCTCCAAGAGAAGTGGCGTCTCGTAAGTAATCTGACGACCCGGATAGAGTCCCCAGAGATGCGAGATATGACGATGTTTGTCTGTCGGAGAATCCCAATCCTCCATCCATTCCTGAAGTTGTCCCCAACGACCTATCTGCATAGGAGCAAGATTATTTGCCACATTGACGAGAGAATCGATAAATGAAGCCTCATCGTTAAGAACTGATGCTGCCTCTGCGGTGTTTTTCATAAGGTCGTAAATCATCTGGTTGTCCATCGTAGCACCTGCAACGACGACAAAATCGCCACGTCCGTTAATCCATGGTGTGTTTTCCGGAGAGTACGATGGGGAAGCCACCAACCAGCCATTTTTAGGTTCCGAAACAAGGAAGTCGAAATAGAACTGACAAGCCTCTTTCATTAGAGGATAGACCTCAGCAAGATAAGACTTATCGCCAGAGAAAAGGTATCTATCCCAAAGGTGCTGACAGAACCATGCGTTACAAGTAGGCCATATACCCCAAGCCGAACCATCGACAGAACCTGTACTGCGCCAAATATCGGTATTATGGTGCAACGTCCAACCTCGACAACCATACATATCAGCCGTTGCTTTCCCTTGTTCGGCAGACTCTTTGACAAGACGAATAAACGGTTCGTGCAACTCGCTTAAGTTCGTTGGTTCTGCCGGCCAATAATTCATCTCGACATTGATGTCTGTTGTATATTTTCCGTCCCACGGAGCCTGCAATTGATAGTTCCAAATACCCTGTAAATTAGCAGCTTGACCTCCAGGTTGAGAACTGCAAATAAGAAGATAACGACCATACTGGAAATAGAGTGCCGACATCTGTGGGTCAAACGTCTTTGAGAACTCCTCCACTCGAACATTGGTTGGCTTATCAGCCTGTGCATTACGTCCCAAGTCCAGAGAAACACGGTCGAAGTACTTCGCATACGCAGAAGTATGAGCTGCACGAGACTTCTCATAGTTAGTATTGACAGTCTTCAATCGTTTGGAAGCCTCAGCATAAGCATCTCCACTGATATCTTTATAATTGACGAAATTTGTACCTACAGAGACATAAACAACGACAGATGATGCACCATTTACAACAATTGCCGAATCACCTTGTACGGAAAGCTTTCCGTCTGCTTTGCCAATCTTAGCCAATGACGAGAAACGCACTTTACCCTCTATCGTCTCATGATCGTTGGCCTTTCCGTCAAAACGCAGTGTATTGCCACTCTCGACCGACAAATTCACATCTTGAGTATAGGGAGTCTTATAGAACATCTTGAACGATAGAGACTTCTTCTCTGAAGCCGTCAGACGGATAACAACGACATCATCGACAAAAGAGGTAAAAACCTCACGATTATACGTCACACCATTAGCCTTAAACGTTGTCTTTGCGACAGCTGTAGTAAGGTCCAACTCTCTGTAAAAATCCTCATAATCTGTTATCCCGTCAAAGTCAAACATCAACGAACCCACCGTCTGATAAGGCATACCATTTGCTGAAGGAGAACTTATGGCTGTTTGACATAAGGCTTGAGCTTCCGCATTACGGCCTTCAAAGATAAGACGACGTATCTCGCCGAGATACTCCTTTGCCTTTGGATTGACATTGTTATGCGGAGAACCTCCCCATATAGTCTCCTCGTTGAGTTGGATTTCCTCCATTGCCGGAACACCGAAAACCATTGCACCCAAACGACCATTACCCAAAGGCAAAGACTCTTCCCAAAACGAGGAAGGTTTGTCATACCATAGGCGCATGTCGTTTTGTGCATTGACACTCACACTTAACACTCCAATAAGGCAACTAACCAAAACCGATTTTAATCTCATGATTATTTCTTTATAAAGTATTTAATTACATATTATTTACCCTGTTTGAAAAGAGAATCACTTAAAGAGAACAAAAATAAACATAAAATTCTATTTATAATTCTGCCATATCACTTTTTTAGTTTACATTTGTCACACGAATCAAAATCAACAAAATGAGGGTCTCAATTATTACTTCGTGTTATAACAGAGAAAAAACAATTCGTGATTCCATTGAGAGTGTACTTTCTCAAGATTACGACGACATAGAGTACATCGTTGTTGATGCAAAAAGTAACGACACGACATTAGACATTATCAACGAGTACAAAGATAGGATTTCGACAATAGTTTCGGAGTCCGACAATGGTATGTATGAGGGTATAAATAAGGGTTTGCGTCTTGCGACAGGCGATATTGTTGGTTTGCTACACTCCGATGATGTCTTCTATGCCGACGACACGATATCAAGAGTTGTAAAAGAAATCAAACGTACAAAAGCAGATCTTGCCTACGGCAATGGCATTTTTGTAAAACCTTCAAACATGAACCATATCATGCGCGACTGGATTAGTGGTCAGTATATACCGTCAAAAGTAACTCGCGGATGGCTACCTCTGCATACAACGGTTTTTGCTAAGAAGTCTGTTATTGAGACTGTCGGATATTACGACGAGAGATACAAGATATCGGCTGATTCTGATTGGCTTGTCAGATGTTTGTACAAGTCAAATCTTAAAGTGACATATCTGAATGATTACATAGTTCGAATGAGAATGGGCGGGGCTTCAACAAGCTTCCGTCTTACGAAAGCCAAATGGAAAGAAGACTTGGATCTTTATCACAGACATGGACTGAGTCCGTACTTTTCGCTGACATGTAAAGTACTTTCAAAGATACCTCAGTTTGTCATTGCGAAACTAAAAAACAAATTAAACTTATAACAATGAAGAGACTGCTAAACTTGTGTTAGACAGTCTCTTTTCTTTTACAACGTTTTTATGTTTTAGATGTCAAACTTTTCATCGTGCGCTTGTTCCCATGGCAACTTATCTTCTGTGTATGGAGAACGCTCTGTGGCTTTATGACCTACGGCTATCACACATTCCACTTCCAACTCTTCCGGTGCATTTATCAACGCCTTGATTGTATCAGAAGCCTTTGAAACACCCGGGATACCTCTCTCTCGCATCTGTACCCAACATGAACCCAAACCCAACTCCTCGGCTTTAAGTTGTATATATGTTGCTGCAATAGATGCGTCCTCGATCCAAACATCTGTCTTATTCGGATTGCCCAATACAACAATAGCCAATGGAGCAAACTCCATGAACGACGCTCCGTTGTCCTTACTACAAGAGAGCGTGGCAATCACATCTTTCTTTTGCACAAAAACGAATTCCCAAGAACGGCAATTCTTTGACGTCGGAGAACACAATGCTACCCTCTTCAGCTCTTTTATATCATTTGCTGACACAGCCTCTTCTGTAAATTTGCGACAACTGCGTCTTTTCATAATTAATTCTGTCAAATTCATACTTTTTCGTTTTATTCTTGATTAAAGTCTTGACTACCTGACTTCTTGTTTTTCGAGAATGTCTTCACCACGAGATATGCCACAAGCAAGACTCCGACTATCAGACAGATAATTTTAAACTCATGACTGTATGACTCGACAGTAGACAACATATCATCAAGGCTCATCACACTTTGCATGTAATAACCGGCCAAAGCTAATATCAAATTCCAAATTCCGGCCCCAAGTGTGGTATACAAAATAAATGTGGTCATCTTCATCTTTGCCAATCCTGCCGGTATCGAAATTAGCTGTCGAACGGCCGGTATAAGTCGACCCACAAAAGTCGACACCGCTCCATGTTTTGCAAAGAACTCTTCGGCCTTTACCACCTTGGCTTCATCAATAAGACACAAATGTCCTAGTTTGCTATTGGCAAACTTATACACAACTGGACGACCAACGAAATAGGCTATGGCATAATTTATTAATGCTCCTAAATTTGCGCCTACCGTTGCAAAAACAATAACTAGAAAGAGGTTCATATCTCCTTTTTCTGCCACCATGTAAGCCGCAGGTGGAACTACTATTTCCGATGGGAAAGGAATAAACGAACTTTCTATCATCATCAGAAACATCACAGTCCAATAATTGAGGTGTTCCAAACACCACTGTATAAACTCTACTGAATCCATCTATTGTTGTCTGTATTATAAAATGTTAGCACAACACCGCACTGCGAACTGGTGTCATTGTCGAATAATCCATATATTCTATATCCGGGAACGGATTATATTCAAACAATACCACCTTGTTTCTCTCAAGTGAAGCCTTTACATCTATCACCCTCTGATTGCTGCTTCCTCTAAAGACAAGGCTTTCATCTCTGAGAGACTGCACAAACTTACCATCTACAACGACGTCAAGATATTGCAATAACTTTTTCTTGTTATCGTCTGCCAATATTTGTTCGAATGTATAACCGGTATAACACCATATTGTCTTGGTCGTCTCTTCCTTGATGCGTCTTGCCAAATTAGCAAATGCCAAAGGTTGATACATTGGATCGCCTCCGGTAAATGTCACGTTGCAAAAGTCGTCATCATTCTTTATCGCAGACAAAACGTCCTCCACCGATGTCCATGTTCCATTGTTTATGTCCCATGACTGCGGATTATGACATCCGACGCATCTATTGACACATCCGGCGCAATAAACTGATGTCCTCAATCCCGGACCATCAACCGAAGTACATTCCACAATTTTAAGGATAGAAATCTTATCAATCATGAATTACTCTATCTTTAAGTTCTGACAATTTAGCACTATTCCAACGATCTGTTGTACCTACCAAATATCCGGTGATACGTTGAAGTTTGTCTATATGCGTACTTCCGCATTTTGGGCAAGAAGTCATATCTGCATCTGCATTTTCATAACCACAATCCATGCAACGGTTGCGATTGTGGTTTACAGACCCATAGCCGATGTTGTACTTGTCTATAAGGTCGACGAAGTTCATTACCGCCTCCGGATTATGTGTAGCGTCGCCATCTATCTCTATGTAGAAGATATGACCTCCACCGGTAAGGGCATGATACGGAGCTTCTATCTCTGCCTTATGTTTTGCACTACATTTGTAATACACAGGCACATGGTTAGAGTTTGTATAATAGTCTCTGTCCGTGACGCCTTCTATGATACCGAAGCTCTTTCTGTCTTTCTTCGTAAATTTACCAGAAAGGCCTTCCGCCGGAGTTGCCAACAAGCTGTAATTATGCTTATACTTATCACAATATAGATTGATTCTGTTTCTCATGTGTGTTATGATGCTCAATCCCAACTCCTGAGCTTCTTCTGACTCTCCGTGGTGCTTACCTGTAAGAGCTACCAAGCACTCTGCTAGACCGATAAAACCGATACCCAATGTACCTTGATTTATTACAGACTCTATCGTATCTTCTGGTTTCAGGTTTTCGCTTCCCACCCACAATGATGACATGAGCAATGGGAACTGCTTTGCCAACGCTGTCTTCTGGAATTCGAAACGTTCATTGAGCTGATATGCTGAAATATCCATTATTTCGTCCAGGCGTGTCAAGAAATGCGAAATACGTTCCTCTTGTTCAACGAAACTCATACATTCGATAGCGATACGCACGATGTTGATAGTCGTAAACGAGAGGTTTCCTCGGCCTATAGATGTCTTCTCGCCAAATCTATTTTCGAACACACGAGTACGACATCCCATTGTAGCGACCTCATATTTATATCTCACAGGGTCATCGGGTGTCCATTTCTCGTGATAGTTGAATGTTGCATCGAGATTCAAGAAGTTAGGGAAGAAGCGACGTGCCGAAACCTGACAAGCAAACGCATACAAGTCGTAGTTTCTATCCGACGGCAAATAACTTACGCCACGCTTTTTCTTCCAAATCTGTATAGGGAATATCGCTGTTGATCCGTTACCTACACCTTCGTATGTAGTTTTAAGTATTTCTCGAATGATACAACGGCCCTCGGCTGACGTGTCCGTTCCGTAGTTGATAGAACTGAACACGACTTGATTTCCTCCGCGCGAATGAATAGTGTTCATATTGTGAATAAATGCTTCCATAGCCTGATGAACGCGACTGACTGTCTTGTTTATGGCATGTTGCATTATTCTCTGTTCTCCCTTTAAGTCTTTCAATTCGCACGCAATATAATCGTCAATCTTAACGTTGTAGAGATGAGAATAATCCTCTCCGTTCAACTGCTCTAAGTTTTTTAGTTCCTCAATGAAACTATTTCTTACGTATGGTGCCAAATAGAAATCGAATGCAGGAATAGCCTGTCCTCCATGCATCTCGTTCTGAGCTGTCTCCATTGAGATACAACCTAAGATACTTGCAGTCTCAATGCGTTTTGCCGGACGAGACTCACCATGACCTGCAAAGAATCCATTTTGCAAAATTTTATCCAATGGGTGTTGCACACAAGTCAAACTCTTTGTAGGATAGTAATCTTTGTCATGAATGTGAATGTAACCTTGTTCGACGGCCATACGCGTTTCGGGAGAGAGGAGAAAATCATCGACAAAAGGTTTTGTTGATTCGCTTGAGAACTTCATCATCATGCCGGCCGGTGTGTCTGCATTCATGTTGGCATTTTCTCGCGTCACATCGTTGCTCTTAGCCTCTATGATTTCCAAGAACACATCTTTTGTCTTTGCTTTTCGAGCGACATTACGTTGATGTCTATAGGCAATATATTTCTGAGCCACGTCTTTTCGTGTACTCTTCATCAGTTGTAATTCGACTTCGTCTTGAATCTCTTCAACGGTCATTTTCTCTTTTCCACTCAACTCAATACGATCAGCTATCTTTCCAATCAGAGATTCGTCTTCTCCCTTCTCTGTCTGAAGCATAGCTCTGCGAATAGCTGCACATATTTTCTCCTTGTTAAATCCAACTATTCGTCCATCTCTCTTTACAACTGTTACTATCATTACTAATTAATGTTTAAGGTTTTAAACGCACTGCTTAATTGTTTTCAACAAGATATTGACATGTTTTGAACACGTTATAAACACGATTTAAAGGACACATTTCAAATAACAAACCTTAATGCCACTTTCCCGGTTTAAAGAACAAAAACTTTCTTATCTTACTGACTATAAGAGTCTTGGAACAGAAAACAGACAATGCCAAACGTTGTCATTTCCTCTCTTTCGACTACATTGCGAAGGTAAATAATAATTTCGTTTTTCCATAAAAAAAATATGAACACGTTATTGACAATTTCATGTCAAATGTAATAACACAAAGGTTTTGACGCAATTTATTTTTTTCAAATATCACCCTTTTATGTAAATCACACCTTCACAACAATTCCATCGTGACTTTCTATCTTTGTTTCAATGATAGTTTTCCCTTTTTCCCCCATCATTGCCCATGCGTCATCAGGTATCAATACGGAGACATCAGCTTGTTTTGATCCAAAATTTAAAACTATAAGATATCGTTCAGACTCATTGTAACGAAGAAAGGCATATATAGACGATGCATCTAAATGTCTATTGACCCACATGAGGTCATAAAACTCGCCATACGACAATGCCTTACTATCTTTCACCATATTCAACAATGCGCCATACCACGCACGCAACTGACTTGTCTCTGCCGACAGATTCATCTCGTCATATGTATGCGAGCCAACAAAATCCTGCACCTCCTCTACTCCCCAATAATCAAATATCGTTGTTCTTCCATCAAGGCCCGAAAATCCTTCTTCGTCCATACCTCGAACTCCCAGTTCTTGTCCGAAGTAAACCATAAACGAAGCTCTATTCATAAGTACAGTCAACATCATTGCCGGCTTGCCATATATAGCATTTCCTGCGAAAAAATCAGATGCAAGACGTTGCTCGTCATGATTTTCCAAAAAGTAAAGCATGTTAGAGACCAAGCCTTCTGTACGACGCCATATATTCGTCAGTTCTAAAGCCGGCTTTGTTCCGGTTATGACATCTCGCACTGTGTCATAAAAATTGACTTTATCATAAAGCAAATTAAAGCCGGCCTCTATATAATCTCTATATTTGTTTAAGTCGTATGTCTCTGCAATGAATATTATATGCGGATAACGCATATTTATCTGGCCTATAACCCAACGCCAAAATTCAACTGGAACCATTTCCGCCATATCGACTCTAAATCCATCTATTCCCTTAGATGACCAAAACAAGAGTATATCTCGCATTTTGTACCATGTATTGGGGATAGGTGCGAAATGACAACTTCCATCTCTGTAATCTATTCCATAGTTGAGCTTTACCGTTTCATACCAATCGTTTCTTGATGGTGTCGCTGTAAATGCATCGTTTCCTGAAGCCTTGGCCGGATTCTCTACATATTCTACGTCAAGTCCTTTTTCGGGCGAACTAAACGTCTGTCCCACCATGTAATAGAAATTGTTGTTTTGAGCAAAATGCCACTCGGGACAATCTTCTTGTCCCAACATCGGACGTTGCGGTTCTTTATCGGAAAAGTAGTTTCGCGCTACATGATTGGGGACAAAATCTATTATCACTTTCAACCCTGCCGTATGTGTTCTGTTTACAAGAGACAAGAACTCCTCTTCCCTGGCATCTACATCTACGGCCAAATCCGGATCGACATCATAGTAGTCACATATCGCATACGGACTGCCGGCTTTTCCTTTAACAACATTTGCGTTTGCCGGATGTGATATGTACGAATAGTTGGTCGTCGAAGCATGACGAATAATTCCGGTGTACCATACGTACGAAAAGCCCATTGAAGCTATGCTATTCAATGCAGCTTCGTTTATATCATTCATCTTTCCACAACCGTTCTCTTCTATCGTTCCATGTTTGCGTTTTGTGCGATTTGTATTCCCATACAAACGTGTCAAAATTTGATATATTGCGATTTTCCTCATGACATTTCTACTTTTTCATCAGTTCTACGAGCCAACTGACAATCTTGTTGTCTAATTCCGATGCTGTCTCGGTATGATTATTGACTATTATACAGAATACCAACTCTTTATTTTTTTCATTTTTTACATATCCTGCATAAGCTTTTACTCCCAACATCGTTCCACTCTTGCCTATGAGACGTTTTTCCAAGATTGTTCCTTTCCCAAATCGACGCAACGTTCCATTTGTCCCTGCTTCCGACAATGTCTTGCGATATTCATCTGCAAAAGGTCCGTCTATCATGTATTTCAACACCGACACAACCTGTGATGCGGTTATTTTGTTCATTGGCGACAACCCAGAACCATCGTACAAACTACTTTTTTCTGCCGTTACTCTGCCAACAAATGCGTTCAACGCACCTACCGACTTATCCCACGAAGTAAATCCATCGTGCTCTCCGAACTTCATCAACAATGCGTCTGCATACAAGTTTATGCTTCTCTGATTTGTCTGTTCTGCTATCTTTTGCAACGATGGGGAATCGACCCCGGCTATACGTTGCCCCTTGCGCATTGTCCCATCCGAAGAGAACGATATCTTTTCTACTTTCACCCCTTTATCATTCAGCCTCTTCGACAATTTTTCTGCGAAGTATTTTGACGGGTTATTTAATGCCGCTTTTATAGCGAAACGTTCTCGGCCCGATGGTATTGCGCCACTGATGTAGACATGTTCGGAATCTACACCATACACATAGGCACTATCTCCTTTTCTTGAATAACTTATTACATAATTCGATATCTTTTCCGCCACGTCCAGCTCTACAGACTCTATTTTAGTCTGTCTTCCAGCCTCTTTAGGTGATGACAACGTTATCGTATACGTATTATCTGCGATATTAATCGGTGTCCAAGCTGCCCCATAATAGTTACCCATATCCTCCCACAACCTTTTCGAATTCATCTTTGCTCCTATCAAGTAACTTTCGTCTATAGCCAACATTCCTATCGTCTCATTTTGCCCCACTGCTTTTACAATGACTTCAGACAATTTTTCTATCGCATTATTTTGCAAATATCTCGATTCTATTGTCGGGTCTCCTCCTCCGACCACGGTTATCGTCGATGTCTGCTTATCGTAATAGACTTCGGTTTGGAACTTATCTGAGCCCTTTTTGTTTGACAACACTGCGGCTGTAGTAAAAAGTTTTGTCAATGAAGCCGGCGTGACACGACGATGCTTGTCGTACTCATATACGACATCTCCCGTTTCCACGTCTACCACCAACGCAACCTGCGTTGCGCCTTCACAAATATCCAACGGAGCTATCTGTTGTGCCTCCAAATCAAGAGACATGATAAGACTCAAAATCAGCAGTCTCCCAACCCTTTCCATCTCATTCTCAAATTTACCAAACTATTAAAATCATTTTGAGATTGTTTGAAAAACGCTTTGATAGTTCTTCTCTTCATACAAAGAAAAAACACCAAAACTAACCTCAAACAATCTCAAAAACTTACTCTTTTATGGCTATATAATAATTAGTTGCAATCAATTCAAAAAGCTGTTTTACATTTACATCTGTTTTGACAATTCCGCCAGTTCTTGCTTTCTTTTCATCATGTTGTTGAAAATTGACTCTGCCAATTCCTTTTCCGACATGTACTTTTCTATTCCATTTGCTTCTATCAGATCCAAAGCCTCACTACTCCATTTCGCGGCATTCTCAACATCATCTTCCCGTTCATAATAAATAGACAGATTTATTGCTGAAAGTATCTTATTCTGAACCTTATTGCGCCCATACATTTGGAACCATATATCACGTGCATTGTCCCATTCATTTTGCTTCACCCATCGTGTTGCATCTATCATCAAACTATTGTTCGACATCAAAACCTTTCTATCAACAATATCCCAACCCGGACAAATCTGATCTACGACATTTTCTCCAACGCTCTGCGCTGTGTAGTAGTATATTTCCTTATAGTTTGGCATTTTCAAAAATATCCCGCCAGACGGATTAATATCTCCACTACAAGCCCATTGTATAGTATCGCGACGCTGTTCCAATGAAAACTTCACACCATTTGGCATGTACATCGAAAATTTAGTTTTCAAAACCGAAGATATCACCGCATCGCACGCATACTCATCTATGATATCTATTGTCGATATGCCACAATCATATTCAATATCCGACATATACAACACAGCATCTACTCCATGCCTCTTACATAACGAATCCACTGCCGTCTCCAAAGATGACAAACTCATTGGATGTAATTCCATTTTTGCCGAGATGTATCCGCTTTTCTCCATGCCATTCATCACTGTTGCGCACACCATAGCCGGAATTCTTTCCATAAACGTCTTCTGCTTCTCCTTATCGGTCTTTTCTGCAACGTACTTAAGCGTCTCGTCTTTGAAATTATCATTCATCTGACAACTGACAACTAACACACTATCTATGCCTGATGGCAATGTGTAGTACGCAGGACGAAGAACCTCATACTTTATAGGTATATACCCGGTAACCGAACATGCAGACAGCGACATAATCGCAATTCCTAATAGCAATAAATACTTTTTCATATCACACTCTTTTCAGAAGACGAAGTTAAAACTTTTTTGTCATTCATCTTCTATTATTAAACTTTAGTTTACTTTTTGCCCGTACGACAAATATCGGATTTGTAAAGAAAACAACCTTTATTTTTTAACCCTTCCACATTTTCTTTATCTACTCCTATTTATCATGCTACAAAAAGTGTACCAAACTCATCAAAAAAGTGAACAATAATATTTTATTATTCACTTTTTCTTATCAATCACAACAACTCTGAAGAAGTTCTTCTTTATGTTGCAATTATCAGCTCGTCAAACCTACTGTTTATCTGTCAGTTTATTGCTTTTCTATCTCTTTCCATACAAGAGCCGAAGCACCTACTATTGCAGCATCACCGAGTTTTAGTTTAGATGGCAACAATTTTATCTTACCTCTGAAGATTGGCAACAAATACTTCTCCAAACTCTCCTTTATCGGATTGAAGATATAATCTCCTGCCGCTGTCGGACCTCCGAACAAGAAGACTGCTTCCGGACTTGTATGGTGTATAGTGTCGGCTATTCCTCGAGCCAAATAATCTCCCGTCACCTTGAACACTTCCAATGCTATCTTATCTCCTTTGACAGCTGCGTCGTAAATATCTTTTGATTCGAGTTCTTTGAACGATTTTGTTGCCAAAAGCGAATCTTCTGCATTGTAATATGCCATGAGTTCAAAAGCTGTTCTCTTCATGCCTCCGGCTGAACAATACGACTCAAGATGACCGTTTATTCCACAACCGCATGTTCTGCCTCCCGGAACCAACATAGTATGTCCACACTCACCGGCAAAACCATCGTGTCCGTAAACAAGATCTCCATTAACAATGATACCCGAACCAACGCCTGTTCCGAGTGTATACATTACAAAATTCTGCATACCCTTACCTCCGCCATATATCATCTCTCCAAGAGCTGCAGCATTTGCGTCGTTGGTAAGAGCTACATATTTCATCTCCGGAAATTCGGCTTTCAACAGCTCTACAAACGGAACTACACCCTTGAAAGACAAATTAGGTGCTTCTTCTATTGTTCCCTTGTAATAGTTTGCATTCGGTGCTCCAATGCCAATACCCATAAAGTCCGAGTCTGCAACTTGCGACATCAGCACTCGTATTGCTTCTGCCAATTCCGAAATGTACCTCTTTGCGTCTCCATGCTTGGGTGTCGGGATAGATGTCTTAACAAGTACTTTCCCGTCTACATCTACCACTCCTATTGCTGTATTTGTGCCGCCTATATCTATTCCTAATGCGACTTTTTTTGTATTTGCCATCGTTTTATAAATGCTTTAAATGTTTGTGTTTCACGTTTACTAACGCAAATCTAATTGATTTAAACGTAAAATGCAACTAAGAAATAGTCATTGGTGATCTTATATTTTCTCTGTGTTGGCAAATTGTCATTAACTGTTTGAAATACTTTATTGGCAAACTCATACTTTTGTCGATATTCAAACAGTACCATACTAAAAGACAAAGAGCAGAGAATTTATGTTCTCCACTCTTTATACTTTTCTAAATCAGAGGTATATTGTTTGCTCTGCACTCTTCCCGTTGCTCTTCTGGCCAAATACTCGCCTGAATCTCCCCTATATGAGCCTTTCGCAAATAAAACATACATAAACGAGACTGTCCTATTCCTCCGCCTATTGACAACGGCAATTCATCAGCTAAAAGACGTTTATGGAAGTACAACTCTTTGCGTTGATTTTGGTTCTTTATCTCCAACTGACGCAATAAAGCCTCTTTATCTACGCGTATTCCCATTGATGAAAGTTCAAACGAACGGTTCAAGACCGAATTCCAAACTAAGATGTCGCCATTCAGACCATAAAAGCCGTTTTCTGAGGGTGTTGTCCAATCGTCATAATCCGGAGCACGACCATCATGAGGTTCTCCATTCGACAAATTTCCACCAATACCCATGATAAATACAGCACCATACTCTTTCGTTATTGCATCCTCTCGATCTTTGGCTGTCATGTCCGGATATAGATTCAAGAGTTCTTCAGCATGAATAAAATGTATCTTTTCCGGAAGCTGAGGAACCAAATCTGGGAAACGTTCATACACAATAAACTCGGCACGACGCATCACTCCATATATTCTATTCACAACATCTTTCAGATACTCTATCGTTCTGTCTTCCTTACGGATATGAGCTTCCCAATCCCATTGATCTACATACAACGAATGAATATTATCCAACTCCTCATCTGAACGAATTGCATTCATATCGGTATAAATTCCGTATCCACACTCTATGCCATAATCGGCAAGAATCATACGCTTCCATTTTGCCAATGAGTGTACTACCTCAGCCTTTTGATCTCCTAACGCCATTATAGGAAATGTCACGGCTCGCTCCACGCCATTCAAATCATCATTCAGTCCTTGTCCCTGCAAGACAAACAAAGGAGCTGTGACTCTTCTCAATCGTAACTCTGCAGCTAAATTGCTTTGAAAAAATTCTTTTATACAATGTATTCCTAATTCTGTCTGCTTTAAATCCAAAATTGGTTTATATCCCTGCGGTATATATAATTTGCCCATATTTTTCCCAATACACTTTTAATTTATTATTAATTATGGCACAAATCTAATAATTTTTCATCAAACCACGATGTTTATTACTATAAATTTCATTTTGTTTCCCTTCGACCAAGCAATACACAAACCACAACCTATATCACGACATACATCGACAGAGATAAACACGGTGCACATATAGTACGCTTTACCATTTCAAACAAAATAAAAAACACAACATAAAACCCTTTTAACACACTTCAAAAACTCTTTATCACTCTTCAACATCACTCTAACACCATTCAAACGCCATTCAAATACTCTTCTAACTAATATTTCTCAGCTTTACAACCCGCCAACAACAACTTCGTGCGCATATGGTGCGCATCACCTGCGCAGCTCGTGCGCACCGTATGCGCACGGACTTTTCAAATCACAAAATGAAAAGTACAACAATCCATAAGTATTGTTATACCTCTAACTATTTGGTTACTATCATTCAAATCGTATTTTATCACCGTTTAAATGCCATTTAAATGCCATTTAAATATCGATTAAAGCATGTTTAATCAGTCATCAAACCCTATAGTAAGTCAGCATAAGTTTCGATATATTTGAGTACAACGTTAGTACGTTCGTAATTGTAATATCTCTGCAATGGTTCTGCA